>NC_013892.1:2414570-2716391 GCF_000027225.1 Xenorhabdus bovienii SS-2004 | reverse complement strand
TTGTCTCTGGCGTTGATTGGCGAACGCCATCCTGCAAAGCTTCCAGTTCACCACGCAGCACAGAAAGCGGAGTACGCAGTTCATGAGAAATATCCACCATATAATCACGGCGCATTTGTTCATTTTTTTCCAGTGTACTGGCAAGCCGATTAAAGTCTGATGCTAATTGACCAATCTCATCTGTACTGGATGGCTTCACCCGAACACTGAAATCACCCGCAGCAAGTTTATGTGTTCCTTCTACCAACCGTTTAACGGGCTTTAGAAAACCACGGGACAGGAGAAAAGTGGCAATCAGCGCCAGCAAGGTTGAAAAACCAGCGATAATCCAACTGGTTAATTGCTGCTGGTGGTCAAAACTGATATCCGCTTGACGAGTGATTTTGTCTGATGTGCTGACAATGACCCATCCGACGATATTATTTTGATAAATCACTGGTTTCCGATAGGTGTCCGTAGGGATCTTACCCGAATGACCGACCAGACGAAGCATTTTATTGTCAACTACCCAGAATTGACTGCGCCAGCCACGGGATGACGGGTTTTGGTGGCTATCACTGTTTTGTTCAATGGCTCGAATGAGTTGAAAGATCATCCGATCGTTTTGAAGCAGGAAATCCCAATTACCATATTTCTGGTATTGTTCTGTCAGTGCTTCTGCCATTTTATTGGCGCGTATTTGGCTATTCTGCTTGATATAACCAATGAAACTATGCTGGAAGCTGAGGCGAATCCCCCAGTGCATTGTCACCAGCACCAGCATACAGGTCGCGAAAATAGCCAAAAATAGCTTACCACTGACACTTGTTCTTATCATGTGTCTCATGATGATTTTACCACCTGAGATTTTATCGTACGGCGGTGGTGCCATTTTTTACGCAGTCGGTCAAAAAACAGATATACAACAGGCGTGGTATATAATGTGAGAAGCTGGCTCATCACTAGCCCCCCGACAATGGTAATACCCAGAGGCTGACGCAGTTCAGCCCCATCACCACTATTCAGAACTAAAGGTAAGGCACCGAATAATGCTGAAAGGGTAGTCATCATAATTGGCCTGAAGCGCAATAAACTGGCCTGAAGTATCGCTTCTTGTGCACTCAATTTTCCGCTTTTCTGCGCTTCAAGGGCAAAATCCACCATAATGATGGCATTTTTCTTCACAATGCCAATTAGCAGCATGATCCCAACCATGGCGATCAGACTAAATGGTGTGTTGAACAGCTCTAGTGCAAGTAAAGCGCCAACACCCGCAGAAGGCAGAGTTGAAAGAATGGTCAGAGGGTGGATATAACTCTCATAAAGTACCCCTAAAACCAGATAAACGGTCACGATAGCTGCGAGGATCACCCACAATTGTGAGCTCTGAGTTTTCTGAAAATCTTGGGCTATGCCTGCGAAAGAGCTGCGTACTGCGGAAGGGACACTCAACTCTGTCATTGTTCGTTCTATCGCACTGATTGCATCCGACAGTGTATAGTTTTCTGCAACATTGAAAGCGATAGTCGAGGAGGCTGACAGCCCCTGATGATAAACACCTGATGGTGCATTCGCAGGTTGCCAGCGGGCAAAATAGGAAAGTGGAATACGTTCACCCTTGGCATTGATTACAAACATTTTTTCCAACGAGCTGGCATCTTGTGTATATTCAGGTGCGACTTCCATAACCACTTTGTATTGATTTCGGGGCAGATAAATTGTGGAAATAGACTGCTGACCGAAAGCATTGCTAAGCAAGGCATTGGCTTCATTGACACTAATGCCCAAACGAGCCATCAGATCGCGATCATAGATAATGGCTATTTCTGAGCCTTTATTTTCATAATCCGAATTAACATCAGTCAATTGGGGCAATTTCGCCAATGCTTTTCGAATAATCGGTTCCCATTTGCGCAGTTCACCAAGATCATCGGACAACAACGCAAACTGATAAATTGATTTCGCTCCGCCGCGTCCACCCAATTTGAGTTCCTGAATGGGGAGCAAATACAGTTGGGCACCCGCTTCATTCGAGAGTTTCCCTTTTAAACGGATGATCACTTTTTCGATACTTTCAGTACGCTCTTTTAGTGGCTTTAGTGCTATAAACATAAATCCTGAGCTGCTCTCAGTAAATCCCTCCACATTTTCGACCGTTGGATCGGCATTAATGACCTGCATAAAATGTTTCATCTTGTCGCGCATGGACTGGAATGAACTGTTTTCATCGGCAATGACGAATCCCAAAATCCGTCCGGTATCTTGCTGAGGAAAAAGGGTTTTCGGGATGTTGATATAGAGCCAAACATTCAGCACAACGATGCCAATTAATGTTAGCAGTACCCAGCGGGTATGATTGAGTACCCATTTCAGAGAACGCCCATATCCCTGCTGAATTTTTAACAGTACCTTGCTAAAACCTCTAATGCGTTTTTGCGATTTTTGCGGTGATGATTTGAGCAGGTGTGCGCACATCATTGGGGTTAAGGTAAGAGAAATCAGTAGTGAAATTCCGATAGCTGTTGCGAGTGTCACAGCAAAATCGCGGAACATCCTGCCGAGTAATTCATCGATCAATACAAGCGGAATGAAAACGGCGACGAGTGAAACACTCATGGCAAGAACCGTGAATCCAACCTCTCTGACCCCCTTTAGTGCGGCTTGGGCAGGCTTCAACCCAGCCTCCAGATGGCGGGAAATATTTTCCAGTACCACAATGGCATCATCGACAACAAATCCTGTCGCAATGGTCAATGCCATCAAAGAAAGGTTATTCAGGCTGAAACCACATAAATACATGGCAGTAAATGTACCAATGAGTGATACAGGTACTGCAATTGCGGGAATCAGGGTGGCGCGGCCTGAACGCAAAAACAGAAAAACCACCAGAATCACTAAAGCGACAGCAATGGCAAGTGACTGTTTCACTTCTTGCAGGGAGGCACGAATGGTCGGTGAGCGCTCCTGTGCAATATTAAACTGAATATTGGCAGGAATAGATTCACGCAGAACAGGAAGTTCAGCACGAATTCGGTCTATGGTTGCAATGATATTGGCTCCCGATTCACGACGAATAACCAGTACGATGGCGGGCTCACCTCCGGACATTCCTGCTACTCGGGTATTTTCGACGGAATCCTTGATATTAGCAACATCCTGCAAACGCACAGGAGAACCATTACGATAATGCACAATAATAGAACGATAACTGTCTGCGTTCTTCAGTTCGTCATTGGTATGTACTTGCCAGTTCTGTTGCGCTGAATCCACATGTCCTGTTGGGCGTTGGGCATTGGCACTGTTGATGGCTTGGCTGACATCATTGAGTGAAACACCCTGATTAAACAGGGCATTGGGATTCAGTTCAATCCTTACCGCAGGCAGAGAACCGCCTCCGACAGACACATTACTGACACCTTCTACTTGAGAAAGCTTTTGAGCAAGGTAGGTTGAGGCAATATCATACAGTTGCCCTACACTATGATTAGTTGACGTTAAAGTCAAAATCATAATCGGGGAATCAGAGAGATTCGCCTTATAGTACCTTGGCCGGCTTGGCATACCGGAAGGCAGCAGGCTTTCTGCTGCATTGATCGCCGCTTGGACATCCCGTGCGGCGCCATTGATATCCCGGCTAAGCTCGAATTCCAGCGTAATGTTAGTGTTACCTAGCGAACTGTTGGAGGACATCTCCTTCACGCCAGCAATCTTACCGAGTGAACGTTCCAGTGGTGTAGCAACGGAAGATGCCATGGTTTCAGGTGATGCGCCTGGCATGTAAGCACTAACTGAAATGAAGGGGTAGTCCATCTTCGGCAGCGGTGATACAGGCAGCAGAATAAAACTGAGTGCGCCACATAAAGTAATGGCTAAACTCAGTAGCGTCGTGGCGACAGGCCGTTGGATAAATAGGGCGAAAAACTTCACAGCGGCTCCTGATGATTAACCGGTGAATGATCTAATTCCCTTTGATTCTGACTCTGGAGTCTGTTTTGGCGCTTGTTTTTAAAATAATTCGCTAATCGGTCAAATAACAGATAAATAACAGGCGTTGTGAATAGCGTCAGGATCTGGCTCATGATCAATCCGCCCACCATACAGATACCTAATGGACGGCGTAACTCTGCCCCGATTCCTGTACTGAGCATTAACGGTAATGCTCCCAGCAGTGCAGCCATAGTCGTCATCAAAATGGGTCTGAAACGCAGAAGGCAAGCCTGAAAAATCGCGTCATAAGGCGACATGCCTTTTTCACGTTCCGCTGCCAGGGCAAAGTCGATCATCATGATGGCATTCTTCTTCACAATACCAATCAGCAAAATGATCCCGATAATGGCAATAATATCCAACTCATAGCCACCTACCATCAGGGCTAACAATGCCCCTACGCCGGCAGTGGGCAAAGTTGACAGGATCGTAACAGGATGAATAAAGCTTTCGTACAAAATACCAAGCACGATATACATGGAGATAACGGCAGCCAAAATCAGCCATAGGGTATTGCCAAGCGCATCCTGAAACGCCAGTGTTGCTCCTTGAAATTGCGTATTGATGTTTTTTGGCATCCCAATCGACCGTTCTGTTTCTTTGACTGCATTAACTGCTGCTTCAAGGGAAGCTTCTTGTGCGACATTGAACGAAAAAGTGACAGCAGGAAATTGTTGCAGATGATTGATGGATAAATACCCCAATTGTTGCTCAACAGTGGCAATTGTACTGAGTGGCACTACCTTGTTATCGGTTCCGATCAGGTGAACATTATTGAATGCATTCATACCCGCTTCATTTTGTGTATCCTGCTCAAGGATCACCCGATATTGGTTAGCTTGGGTGTAAATTGTTGAAATCAAACGTTGGCCAAAAGCGTTGTACAGTGCATTATCTATGGCAGTCATGGAAATACCTAATCGACTGGCCATATCACGATTGACATTGATATAAGCCACTAACCCCCGATTCTGCCAGTCAGTACCAACATCCACCAATTCAGGGCGCTGTTTCAGTGCTTCCTGTAGTTTGGGAACCCAAATGTTAAGGTCATTGGAGACAGTCCCTTGCAATGTAAATTGATATTGCGTGCGGGCAACTTGGGTATCAATCGTTAAATCCTGTGTCGGTTGTAGATACAGTTTGACGTCAGGTACGTTAGCGACGCGAGCCTGTAGACGCGGGATGATCTCATCAACTCGGATATCACGCTGATTGAGAGGTTTTAAGGTGATTTGCAGACGCCCACTATTCAGCGTTGAGTTGCTGCCATCAACACCAATGAACGTTGTCACATTTTCCACATCAGGATCTTGCAGCAGCAGAGCCGTAACTTCTCTCTGTTT
This sequence comes from Xenorhabdus bovienii SS-2004, assembly GCF_000027225.1. Lineage (NCBI taxonomy): Bacteria > Pseudomonadati > Pseudomonadota > Gammaproteobacteria > Enterobacterales > Morganellaceae > Xenorhabdus > Xenorhabdus bovienii. The sequence continues at coordinate 2,711,079 of NC_013892.1, read as the reverse complement.
ATCTGACATGGCATTGAATGAAATAGATTGTGGCGCTTCCAGTGTACCCTGAATCAAGCCGTTATCCTGCAATGGGAAAAATCCTTTTGGGATCGTTAAATAGAGCAGGGCGGTGAATGCCAATGTGCTGAATGCAACTCCGAGAGTTATCCAAGGATGATTCAGAACCCGTTTCAGCCATCCGCCATATATTGCAATTATTCGCTCAAAGAAGTGTTCACTGGCCTGTTCAAAGCGGTTATGTTTAATTTCAGCTTCTGCTTTCAGCATCCGTGCACACATCATTGGCGTTAATGTAAGTGATACCACGGCAGAAATTAAGATGGCGACAGCAAGTGTAATGGCGAATTCTCGGAACAGCCGGCCGACAATATCTCCCATGAACAAAAGTGGGATCAGAACGGCAATTAATGAAAACGTTAAGGATATGATGGTAAAACCGATTTCTCCTGCTCCTTTCAGGGCAGCAGCCATCGGTTTTTCTCCTCGTTCGATATAGCGGGAGATATTTTCGATCACAACAATTGCATCATCTACAACGAAACCTGCTGCGATGGTTAATGCCATCAACGTGAGGTTATTGACAGAGAAGCCACAGAAATACATGACGGCAAATGTGCCAACCAGAGAAAGTGGCACTGCAATGCTTGGAATCAAGGTCGCTGTTGCATTACGTAAAAACACATAAATCACCATCACGACTAGTGCAATGGCCAATAATAACTCAAACTGAACATCTTGTACCGACGCACGGATAGTGACAGTCCGATCTGTCAAAATATCCATGTTAACCGATTTGGGCAAACTGTTGATCAGCTCTGGCAGCATGGCACGGATATTGTCCGTGGTATCGATGACATTGGCACCAGGCTGACGTTGAACGTTGATAACAATGGCGGGTTTCTCATTTGCCCAAGCGCCTAATTTGGTATTTTCCGCGCCTCGTTCAATAGTCGCGACATCACGCAGACGAATAGGAGCACCATTTTTATAGGCCACGATCAAATTGCGGTATTCGTCGATGGATTTCATTTGATCATTGGTGGTTAACGTCACTGAGCGAGTCGGGCCATCAAAACTGCCTTTTGCTGAACTTACATTCGCATTCATTATTGTGGTACGAATGGTTTCGCTGTTTAGTCCATGTGCGGCGATGGCCTGTGCATTAAACTTCACGCGCACAGCCGGACGCTGCCCACCAGCCAGTGTCACCAAGCCAACTCCTCCGACTTGAGAAATACGCTGGGCAATACGGGTCTCTACCATATCCTGTACCTGAATCATCGGCAGGGCATCAGAAGTGACGGCCAACGTCAAGATGGGAGGATCAGCCGGATTGACCTTGCTGTAAATTGGTGGATAAGGCAGGTCATTGGGTAATAGATTCGTCGCTGCATTAATCGCTGCCTGTACATCCTGCTCTGCGACATCCAATGGCAACGAAAGCTGGAACACCAGTGTTATAACGGAGGCACCCCCAGAACTTTGTGATGTCATCTGTTTCAGGCCGGATATCTTCCCGAATTGACGTTCTAGCGGGGCAGTTACGACAGACGTCATGATATCGGGACTTGCTCCGGGGTAGAGAGTCACCACCTGAATAGTAGGATAATCCACTTGAGGTAAAGCGGAAACTGGCAGCATCCGGTAGCCGATGATCCCTGCCAGTAGTATTGCTATCATAAACAGCGTGGTAGCAACTGGACGTAGAATAAATAGGCGAGATGGACCACCGCCAGTCATTGGAGAATCAGAATGCATTAAGTATTCTCCACTTTACTGTTTGATGGCTTTGATTTATCCATCTGATCGTAAGTATTGGCAGATTCTGATTTTAGTGGTTTGACAATCGTGATACCAGTACCTTCGGTTAATGCGTCAGTACCATCCGTAACGACCCGATCACCTGTTGCCAAACCTTTGCTGATGACTACCAGTTGAGCATTTTGTAACCCGATGGTGACTTTACGCTTGTTGACTTTGTTTTCTTTGTCCACCTTCCAGACATAATGCCCCTCACTACTCATCTGTAATGCGGCATTCGGGATAACGATGGCATTTTCCAGTGTATTAACCTTAATCTGAATATTGACAAATTGATTGGGAAACAGCACGTTGTTTTGGTTATCGAATCGTGCTTTCATTTTAATCGTGCCAGTAGTCACATCAATCAGGTTATCGATACTGAGTAATTTACCTTGTGCCAATTGCTGCTGGTTATTGCGATCCCAGGCGGTGACGACAACATCCTTATTATTTTTCTGTGCTTTCAATACCGCGCTGATATCGTTTTCCGGCAGAGCAAACAACACATCAATCGGATCGACCTGAGTGATGATCACGAGCGGAGTTCCTCCACCGGCAGATATGTAATTGCCAACATCAATTTTTTTCAGACCAACACGGCCGGAAATGGGAGCTGTAATCCGGCTGTAAGTCAATTGCAGTCTCGCATCATCAATACTTGACTGATCGGCTTTCAGGAGGGCTTCATACTGGCGCACTGTAGAAATCTGCTTGTCTAGATCCTGTTGGGAAATTGATTTGTTTTTCGCTAATTGCTGATAGCGAACTAAATCCTGTCGGGAATTGGCTAGTGTTGCCTGATCTTTGGCATATTGTCCTTGTACTTTTGCCAGTTGGATTTGAAAGGAACGGGGATCGATTTCTGCTAATAAATCGCCTTGCTTGACGAACTGACCTTCATCAAAATGCAGGGCGGTTAATTGACCAGCAACAAGGCTAGTGACAGTGACGGTATTGGCCGCCTGAACAGTACCTAGTCCTCCCAGATAATGGGGGACGGACTGTATTTTGGCTGTTGCTACTTGCACAGGCGGTTGTAGCAAATATTTTAAATCTTGTAGAGATTTTGATGCCTGAGCAGATTTTTCTTCTGATATTGTGGATGCTTTGAAGTAGTTCCACGCGAAATAAGCTGTTGCGATGACAACGGCTAGTACCGCAAATTGGAAAAAGTAAGTACGACGTTTATTTTTCATGTGCTCGACATTCTCTCAGTATTGTTGCAGTGACCAGTCATGCAGCATCTTATGCTAAATCGGTTTAATAAACATATATTAATAGTGTAACCAAAGGGAAATAGCCAATGATGGAGAAAATATGGAAGTTATGTCAACGAGTTGCCTGTCTTGGGCTTTGGCGTAGGGTTTAGATCTACACAATGTAGGTAAAAGTGGCGGAAGGATAAAATTCGATGATAGTGAAAAAGACAGGCCTCATTGATCAATCGATGACAGATAAGATGGAAAAACTAACAATAAATCGATGTAAATAAACCATCGAAAAACAGAAACAAGACCTCAATCAGAAACGCAAGACAATAAATATCACTGTCTTGCGTTTTTATTTTTTCGCTATTTAACATTCATATATACACATCAACATGACGTTGATTTTCCGTATATGTGCCTCGAAGTAGTATCTAACTGAAATCATCAAAATATCAGCCCTCAACCAGAGATAGTGGATAGGTAATAGATAAATGATCTTTTAATTCACGGTTTTGTGCTGGCGTAAAAATAGTGAGCGAGTTTTTCAGGAGAACTACGATGAAAAAAGCACTTTTTTTGATATCAGCTACAACATTATTTTTATTGAATTCCATTACAAATGCCCATGCCTATGACAATGTTTATGTTTTTGGTGATAGTTTGAGTGATGGTGGAAATATCGGTAGATTCACAACAGATGGAGAAAATTCTGAATTATACAATGAATATATAACTCGAGAATTAACTGGCAAAAAGCTAATACCATCTAGACGTGGCGGAACTAATTATGCACAAGGTGGGGCAACTGCCAATGGTTCACTGAATCCATCGCATTTCCTATTTAATCCCACAACAAAAAAACAAATCGACAGTTATTTGAAGGCACACTCTGGAAAGGCTGATTCTAATGGTCTGTATATACATTGGGTGGGCGGTAATAATATTGATGAAGCACTCGATAATGTCGCGAAAGGCGATAAATATACAGCACAAAAAATTATCAATGACAGTTCTGCATCCGCAGCATCGCAGGTCAATAATCTTATTAAGGCCGGAGCAGGTCTGGTTATTGTGCCTAATGTTCCCGATATTGGCACAACTCCAAAAATTATGGAGGAAGTACTTCAAGGAGCATTAGGGAAAAGTAAAGTGTCTGCAAAAGAAATCAAGCAGATTCTGAAAAAAGCTCACCAAGCTATCAACCAGTACCCTACACCGAATATTGCTACCCGGCATCAAATCATCGAAGGAGTTTTTAAAAAAATTGCTGAAGATGCTGCTCCTAAAAATCCAAGCAAAGCTAAAGAAATCTATAACCAACTACTCGATGCTTATAATCAAAGTAGCAAAATTGCTTCCCAATTTTCTGACGAATATAACCAGAAAGAAGAAGACCAGCTTGGTAATGGTAATATTCTTCGTGCCGATATCAACCACCTCTTACGGGAAGTGATTGAGAATCCGACCATCTATGGTATTTCCAATACCCTTGGTTATGGCTGCACACAAGGTGGACTTGCCGCGTTTTGTTCTTCTTCCGATCCCGACTTTGATAAAAGCCAATCATACTTGTTTTCTGATAGCTTCCATCCAACACCTTATGTACATCTGATGATAAGTCAGTACATTATGTCCATCTATAATGCCCCGTTACAGGTGATGACGTTGAATCACATCAATCGAGTACCCGTCATAAGTGTCCTAAATTCACTTGATGGACACTTGCAACAATTTCGCAATGGTCGTAATGCACAAGGTAAAATTGGAATATTCGGCGGTTATACAGGTAACCACAATAGCACTCTCACATTGGGCAGTGATTATCAACTGACAAATGACTTGCTATTAGGGGCGACAGTTTCACGTTATCGAGATGAACAAAGTTCAGCTTCTAATTTCAATTATGCCGCTACTGGTCATGTCGTAACGGCTTATGCACTCTGGAACTATTATAACCACGGCTGGCTGAGTGGCGATCTCCATTATTCACGCACCAACTACGATAACCTGTCACGTTCCATCCAGCTTGGTCAAGCCACGCGTAGAGAAACAGGCTCAACTACCGGCAAACAGTGGGGATGGCGAATCACGGCTGGCTGGAATATCCCTATCACCCATTACCTGACCACCAGTCCAATCATCCAGTATGCTTGGGATAAAGGGAATGTTGATGGCTATCGTGAATCCGGTAACAATAGCACCTCCATGCATTTTGAGGATCAACACTATAACTCTAAAGTGGGTTCAGTCGGCTGGCGAGTGGATACTCAATTAGGCCGCTTCAATCCTTACGCTTCTATCCTGTTCAGTCACCAATTCGATGATGAATCTTACATACTTCGTAGCGCCATTAATTCCACTAAAACTTCCTTCATACAACGGGAGGAAAAGCAAGATAGAAACCGTTTCCAATATACCGTTGGGGTCAATGCTAACCTGACCAATAATTTTCGGGCATTTGCAGCGATATCACATGAAAAAAGCGATAAGACATCAAATCATAATTATGGTTTCAACCTCGGTTTCAATATCAGCTTTTGATATACCGAATGCAGGATAAAAAAACAGGAAGAAATGCAAAAGAAAATTCACAAGCAAGTTAGTCTCCCTCCCCCTGTAGGCGTATGTTGGCAGGGGGATTTTTTTTACAAGAGGCCATCGCCATGAATAAATAATATAACCTTATTGGTATCGATCACGGCAAACAGGACCTGAGCCCCCCTAAAGTTTTTGAATCCCAGCATAGGACGTGTTCGCCGTTTGATGTTGCGATAATCCTGTTCAATCAGGTGAAATCTTTAGCAACGCTATCAGGCGTAACAAATTCCTCGAATTCTTTTCAAACCAAGACACCTGCCTCATTGGTATAGAAGTGTGCGGCGGAGCGCATCATTGAGCCAGGCAACCATAGATTTTATGCTCTACAGTAAAGTAAGACGAATTTTAAATTTTTTACTAATATTAACCAATGAGTATGTTAAAGCGGTATGAAAACAATGATAGCTATCCGTTGATATAAATTTTTCCGAGGTGTTTATCTATGCCATCATTTGCGAAAAAAATCATTGGGACTTTTATTTTTATTTATGCCTTATTGATACCTTCTACAATAACGTTCGCTTTAGCCAAAGATGCTATAAGACATGAGACATCGCATCCACATTCAAAAGAAACACAGAATACCCCAGAATTTGATGCGCAGAATTTCATTGTCAATAATCTCCAAACCATGAGTCAGGTATTATCTTCTTCTCCTTCAGAGCTTAAGACGCAAGCAACTTCTTATGCGTTGGGTAAACTTAACAGCACCATATTATCAGAAACACAAAAATGGTTATCACAGTTTGGTACAGTAAGCATTAATTTTGGCTTAGACAGGGACTGGAAACTGAAAAATCACTCACTTGATCTCTTATTGCCATTGTACGATAACAAAGCCGACTGGCTGTTCTTTTCCCAATTAGGTTATCGCAATAAAGACAGCAGAAATACGATAAATATCGGCTTAGGCGGGCGTTATTTTTATCAGAATTGGATGTATGGGCTGAATACATTTTATGACTATGATATTACTGGTAAAAACAGGCGTATAGGCTTGGGAAGTGAAATATGGGGGGATTATATTAAACTCTCAGCCAATGCTTATTATCGCTTAAGTGACTGGCAAAACTCACGTAATTTCGATTATTACTACGAGCGCCCTGCTAATGGCTATGATATTAATAGCGAATTTTACCTGCCTTTTTACCCTAATCTGGGTGCCAAATTAAGCTATGAAAAATATTTTGGTGATAGTGTCACTTTATTTAATCGTGATACCAAACAGAAAAACCCGAGTCTGGCAAAAATGGGTTTGACTTATACTCCAATTCCGCTTTTTACAATAGGAGTGGATTACAGACAGGGGGAAAGCGGTCGTAGTGAAACCCAACTTTTAGTGAATCTGAATTATAGATTTGGTATACCAATCAGCACTCAACTAGATCATAATAATGTCGCTTCAATGCGGACATTAGCAGGCAGCCGCTATGATTTGGTAGAACGAAATAATAATATTGTTTTGGAACATAAAAAAATAGAGGAAATAGAACTACTCGCTGTCGAACCAATTCTTGGTTATGGGCATCAGGAAATAAAGATCAGCGTTCCCGTCCGAACTCATAAAAATATTAAACAGGCTAGTTGGAAAGTGGCTGATAAGGCATTTGAGCAATATAACGGAAAACTTTCTTCTGATTTAGGAAAAGACATTACGGTTACACTCCCTAGCTATCAAGAAGCTCATAAACAGGATTACATCCTCGATATATCCATCATGGATAATCAGGAAAGAATTAAAAATACACATATGCCAATAAAAATTTTACCTTTTTTGATTGATGGAAAAGTAAAAGTTATTCCACCTAAATCTCTAGAATCAACAGATGAGGAAAAAAATGGCTATAAATTTACTGATTTAGTTATTACTTATCAAGGTGTGATTAAAGGAGAAATTGTTAAAAATGGTAAAATTGATAATGTGCGCTGGATAGTGGAATCCTCTTTAGGTGATGAATCTGAATTAAGTTTTGCATGGAATAATAGACCAGCTCAAACAAATGAAAAAGGTGAATTAATCGATGAAAACAGGAAACCAATATCTAACATTTTAGTCAGTAAAAATAAAAACCAGAATGATAAAGTCAAAGTGTATATACAGTTAGATGGTGCGACAAAACAAGAAATAGGTGAAGTGAATTTTGATCCTGTTAAGCCCGTACCAGATAAACCTGAAAACATTGAGGTGAAATGCCAGGCTCAGGGTGAAACTCCGGTATTAGTGAACGAGTCCTATATATGTAAGGCAATAGTAACGGGTGCTAAAGGTAAAAGTGACTATATCATAGGAAAAAAAGTCAATTGGAAAGTGGAAGGACACAATAAACTTCAACCGATACCTGTTATCGAGCAAACTAATGCCGATGGGGAAGCCACGGCAACCTTAACTAGCTCTACTGAGCTTTCAGGTCTTGTTGTTATAGCCTCTGTTGATGATGGTCAACCGACTTATAAATCAAATAAAATCAATTTTAGTTGGCCAGAAATCACCCTAGATCCGCTGTCGAAAAGTACAACTGATGGGGATGAGGTGGAACACTATACCGTGAGAGCAACCATCTTGCGCGAAAAAGGCGGTAAAGTATATACGGGGAATACAGAGAATAAAGGGAAGGACATTAAGTTCGTATGGAAGGATCTGAAACTTGAAAATGGTAATAATGCCTCCGGCGTGACTTCCAAACCATCACCGGGTACTCCTCAATCTGTAGATTCCCAGGGTAAATTGGAAACTCATATTAGCGGAAATAAAGCGAATAATGAACAGGTTAAAGCGTGTATTAATATTGAAGGTAGAGATTCTGCCTCAGATATATGTTCTGAGCTGATAAATTTTGTGCAGGATTTTAAGATTGATAGTATTGAAGTGATTAATTTTGATCCGGCTAGCCCATTGTTGGGAGATGGTAATTCAAAATATCAATATAGAGCAAAGATTGTTGATTATAAAGATAATACCAAAATAATAGCGGGTAGAAAATTCGAACCTAAAGATATTAGTTGGATACACGATCATAACAAAATAGAATCAGCAAAACTTCCTTCTCCTGAACTTTATTCACCAACAAATAAAGATGTGTATACAACAGATGATAAAGGATATTTATATGCGACGTTAAAAAGTTCGGTCGGCGTTAAAAAAGTTAATATGACATTAAAAGTTTCCGGAGCAAAGAATACTAATGAGGAGCTTACGACAACGGCGGGAGTTGAATTCACTCCGGTAGCCAAAGTAGCGCTATTATATGTTTATAATAGAAATGATAAAAAAATATATAAATATTTTGATAACAAAGACAACTTGAACCGTCCAAGTAATGTGTTTGAATCTTTACGAGGGGAGTTAAGAGACCCTAAAAATCCTAAATCTTTTTATGATGATCCAGACGTTTCTGAAGTTATTTATAGTATGAAATTTAATAAGGACGAGGCGCCATATGGAGGTATTACATTAACTTTTGGTGACAAAGAACATGGCCCAATTCAATTTAGAGCTATGGGGATTGTAGAGATATATTCAAACGTAACAATGCAAAGTGGCGAAATTAAATTATATAAATATAAAATAGATATCAAAAGTGTCTCATCAGTTAATAATCAAAAAGGCTATGTAAGTGTAAATGGGAGTAATATTGATTGTGGGGTTAACTTAAAGGGAGGAAGGCAAGATTTGTATTCAGATAAGGAAGCATCTGATCCTACTAATCCTTATTCTATACATAATGAATGGGGGGAAACTGAACGGGGAGAAAGGTACAGTTTATACGATTGGGGACTCTTCGACGAAGTTAATAATCACAACGCTGAAAAAGCTACTATTATAGTAAAGAGTACCAGTTCTGCTAGTAGTAAACGATTTAGGATTTATGATTCTAAAAATAATACTTTCGATCAACAGTCAGAGGGGGTTATTTTTTGTTATGATCACTGGTTAAAATCAGGTAAAAATTAAGACTATACCATTAAAACACTGAGTTACTATAAAACCATGTGAAGCATTGTCTATCCCCACTTCACGGGGATAGATACCTCACATCTTTAAGCTTGGTTAGTATCGAGATAAAAAGGATAGTAAAAAATAATAAATTATAGTAATCAAAAAAAGTTATCAATTGATAATTTTTTTTGATTAGTGTTTTATTTTTTTATGCTTATGCTGGAGAGCAGAGTTGAGATGGTTATATAGCAGTCAATATTAAAGTTTTTTTATAATAAGTTTATATTTAAAACTATTTTTGGAGTGATTTTTTTAAATGTAATGTGGTTAATGATTATCTATTAATAATAATATGAGGTAATAAAATGGCAGCTATTACTAGCACGAAAATTTCACCACTGGCGAATGAATTAGAGGTGGGCCAGAAAGTAACATTTTCAGTAAAATTAACATCGAATAAACCTATTGATAATAACAAGTATATAATAGTAGAAAGTGGCTACGTTCAAAATATAAAATTTGATAACTTAAAAGTTCTACTTGTCGATAAAAATGAAAGTGGGCTTTTTACCGCAACTGCCGAATTTGATTTTACGGTGCTTGATAAAATCGGAGGAGTAGGGGCGAATGTGAATAATAATGATTCTATTTCATTTACAATCAATACTGATGCGAAATCGGATGCAACTGTATTTCCAAACATGCCCCACACGTACAATAGTAAAATTAAAGTTAAGCCAGTAAATAGCAATAAAATAGATATCACAATTAATAAAAATGCCGATTTAGTTATAGGTCAGAAAGTGAGTTTTTTTGTAGAATTAAACTCAGATAATCCTATTTTACCAGCAGGTAATATAACCATAGAAAAAATTAGTTCCAATATAAAGTTTGATCAAGATACGACTAAGACTATTCCGATTTATAGCCAAGTTGGTAATAAAGTATCTGCGAAGTTAAGTTTTACCGTACTTGATGGTGTGTCAGGTGGAGCATCTGCACAAGATGGTGATGCTATTACATTTGTAATCCATACTGATGCGTTGACGTCTGAAGGTAATTTCGGTTCTGTTCCATTCAATGGCACAGCAAACGAAATTGATATGGATTCACTGGCACTTTTTGTTGAGAACCCTTTTCTGCAAATGTCATCAGAAAGTGATCAACAACATCCTACGGCAATATATACTTATTTAAAGAATAGAAATACACAGAAACCATTGGTGGGAACACCTGTATTTATTACATCACAAAAGCGTAATCAAATAGAAGAATTTAAATTTAAGGATGGCGATGGGAACAATCCTATAATTCTTGAGGAGAAAGATAATACTAAAGGATTAATTATCGCTTCTAAAGATGATGGTTTAGTAAAGTTCTATCTCTATCCTCAAACAGCACTGGTAAGTGTTGTTAATTTATGGAGCTATATTATAAGTTATACAACAGATATTAGACGTGAAGCTAAGCAAGTAATCTATGCAGTGAACTATATTAAGCCTACTTTCTTTAATTCTATAGGTATGCCTGATATTTCTGGCTATAGTACTGCTGGTATACGTGCAGATTCGATATTACCATATTTTATGGTATCCGTTAGTGGTGATCCTAGAATATCAAAAGGTGATACGGTTTTATTTTTTGTTAATAAATTAAACTCTACGAAAGCTCCTAAATTTACTGGCTATACGGAGTTGATTGATGATCCTAAAACACAATTAGATCGGTATAGTATGAAACTTCCTTATACGATTTTTGAACAGTCTATATCGTCGGAACTTTCTTATACTGTTGTTAAGCCGGATGGATCAGCTTTATACTCTGACACATTACCAGTAACTTATTTAGGAGGAACACCATATGTACCTGATCAAGAAGCTAAGAGAAGCTATGAGCTTTGCATAGTTCACCCCAGTACTGGTGTTGATCCTGATGTTTTTATACCAGCTGATAATGATATTGGTTATGAAAATATTAAGAAATATCCTCATCATAAATATGATGGATTATTTATTGAAATAGTACGTTTAAAATCTAACGATGCTGCTTCAAAATTAAATCCAGTTCCATTAAATATAAAGGATATTACTCTGAATATGTATATTAATTCAGATAATAAAAACTTCACTAAACCTTATACCAAACAGATTAATTTGGCAGATATAAGTGGCCCTGGTAATAAAGACTCTATTTTCTTTCATATTCCATATGATGATATTGTTGGTGTTAAGTGGAGAGGGAATATCAGTTTTGATTATCAATTCTTTAAAGATGAGGTTATTCAGTATAGTGCTGTTTGGAATGGATATATTGGTACCGAACCGCTTGATGGTTCTAATTAATCGAAAGAGAATGTATGTGTGATGTGATTTCATAAAGTAGTGGAAATAGTATTTTATTATAACGAATAACTGAAAATAATAAATTTCCTTGCTCCTAATATATCAAGGAGTAAGGAAATGTTTGGAAGATAGTTATATTTTTATTTTATATATAATATAAAATGTTTAATTAACTTACTGTGGTAAAGGGATTTTTTTCTATAGCATAGATAATTAAAAATATGAAGTTTATAAGAGGAATAAACATATGTCTAATGTTATGACTTTTTCACAGCCAGAAACGGGGAATTTAATCATAGGGCAAACTTTTTTATTTACAGTGATATTATCCTCTGATGAGGTTATAGATGGCAGTTCAATAATTTCATTTTTTAATACTAAAAACATTTCTGTACCAATTGGAGATGTTTCCGTAAATTTGGAAAGTGACAATAAAAAAGCCACGGCAACAGTGACGCTTACCGTAAGTAATTTGATAGCAGAAAATGAGGAGATTCATTTTAGTGTAAAAACATCATTAAGTGGTATTCAGCAAAAAAAATTGCAATATCTTGCAAAAGAAATTTATCCTGAATCATTGAGGTTGAGCGTTGATAATGCTTTTTTATCAGTACCAACATCATATGATCATTCTCAAATAGGTACTGTATCAACTAAAGTACACACCATTATCAAAGATAAAGATGGTAATCCATTATCAGGAATTCCGATCTTTATAAAGAGTAGAGCATTTAATCAGCTAGAAGAAGTATATATTTATGCTAATGATGTAAGAAATAAAATAAATGTTCAAAACCTTTCTCTTTATTCTGGTTTTTCTATAAATTCAGGTGATAAAGGTCAGGTGGAATTTTATATTTCTCCAATTAAACCACTGGCATTAGTTATTGACTTGTCTTCAACTATAAGGATTCCATCCGATTATGCTATTTCTCATAGTACTGTTTTCATCATTTTTGATAATAAGAAATATAACCGACAAGAACCTGAAGCGGTTACTGCTATTGATGGTGATTTAACATCGAAAGGAGAAAGTAAATTTTGGCTAGATACAACACCATGTACAGCTTATGATGTTGATGATTTTTTATTATTCAATATTAATGGTGAATACAAGTATTATGTCAGAGGATTTGATGTAATTGAAGACAATCAATGCTTAATTAAATTACCTTACTTTATTCTTGAGAAAAATAAATTATCAAATCTTTCTTATCTTGTAATAAGAGGGAATGGAGATATTATAGCTAAATCCTATCCTGTAGATGTTACTTACAGAGGAAGGACAAATAAACCATGGACAGATGTTGATAGAATATATGAACCCTGTAAGGTTTATACTAGCTTTAATGATGTTATAGAGCAGGATGGTGATATAAACAATCAAAAAATATCTAACCATGCAAAAAATCCAGATGATGCTGGCTTGTTTGTTACAATAACAGGAACTAATGATAATAGTGATAATACTAAAGTAAAACTCGGATCAAAAGTTACTTTAAATTTATATATTAATTCTAAAAACAAAACAGTCACACTACCTTTTAATTGTATAATGCCATATCATCCAGATAATAAAGATGGAAAAACAGCGGTATTAAGATTTAATATACGTTATAAATTATTAAATGGTCATTTTGCATTTCCTTTCCATGACGGGATGATATATTTTGATTATCAGGTTGGTGATGATAATGATAGGGATGTGACGTATGGTGGTATTTGGTCTGGTCATATCGTTACAGATTAGAATCAATTCACTAGGCATATATGTATAATTTAAATTACATTAAAACTATGTTTAAAATGGTGATATATGAATATAAAAAATAACATCGTTTTATCTAAACCTGAATTCCCCCAAAGTGATTCAAATAACGTCATTAATATCCTTGAAGTTAAAACGATGGGAATTAAATATTTAGTAATGAAAGTGAATAAATATGATGGAGTAGAGCTATTAGATAGTATAGATGGTGAACTCTATCTAAAAGATAATTCAAAGATTAAAATAAAAAGCATTACTTACTGTGTAACGCCAGATGTTTTAGATAACGACTATGATTATTATTCTGTGATTTTTAATGTAAACGATTTTCATACATATGGATTATACGAAGCAGTATATACAGTGACAAGTTTAAATGACAATAAAAATACTTCACCAATTTCAAGTGTTAATATTATAGAGGACCCTTCTATGAACGCTTCAGATAATGAAATAACGTTTACTGACATTAAAAATCGTAAATTATATTTAAGTAGTATTTCTCGTGAAAGAGGAATAAGGATTCGTACAAACTTTAAAGGTTTTACGGCTGGGGATACCATCACTATTACATTAAAGATTTTAGATGAAGAAAATAGCCCAATAAATACTTTAAAATCTGACAAAGTATTGCTCCAAGATCAGGTAAATCAAGACTATGCTGATTATACAATAAGCACAGGTGAGGGTGGGATTAATTTTGTAGAGGCTAAATCTATTTTGGCTGGTTTTTATAGTGCTGATATTAATATAACATCCTCTTTATCTCAAATTTCTATTTATAACGATTTAGATAATGTTAATGTCAAAGTACAATTGACTCAAAATATTGGTACTAGTAGTGAATCTCCTGATGTAAAACCTTTTTTAACAGCAGTAGTGTATACAGGATCAAATAGCAATGCAATTATTGCCCAAGTATCCAATGCTTACTTTAGTGATGGTTCTAATAGAACCCCACTGGGGGAAATAAATAACAATGGAGTGGGGTATCTGAATATTTATAGTAAAGATATTGCTAAAAATAGTGTTCTAACTCTTAACTATCTAGATCCTGTTAATGCTTATAAGGTTTGTTTGAATTTTTCGGTTTGGTTATTATCATCAAGTGAAGAAATTAAATATACTTATAGCTCTTATGGTGTTGCAGATGGAACGTGCCAATGTTTCCTTTTTATTGAACCGCTAATAACTGGAATTGAGACTATTAATGTTAAGTTTGATACACCAGATATCATAATTGATGATGTTGTTAAGAGTTCTATACCAATAAATAATCCTGTTTCTAATAAAACTTTAAGCTATAAAATAACTTCAAATAAAGCATTTAGGGCTAATTTTTCTATTAATGCCAGTGGTAAAGGTATTTATATGGAACAAATTAATAACACTATCGTTTTTGTCGATCCGCTAACATTTGAGTAAAATAATATGGCTATTACAATAAACTTTACTCCATCATATGAAGTATTTCAAGATAGATCGGCGGTTAATATTAATATATTAGCTTATGAATATTCGGAGTCATTACCTGGGTTAGAGATTGTTTTTGAATGCTCAGTCGGTAGCTTTGTTGTTAATGGTGAAGATACAGGTAAAAAAAGACTTTTTGGCAAGATTGGCGGCACTGGAGAAACATCTGTCTTGGTTGTGGGGCCAATGACAGGTGGCAATGGTCAACTGACTGTTTCCCTTAGGGAGAATAATAAGCAGATTGGCATATTACCTTACGATCTAATAACAACAGACTATCAGCTTAACTTTAGTGTTACTGGTGACTATGCAATGGCAGATGGTAAACAGAGTAATAAAGTTAATGCGATTCTGACGGGAATGGGAACCGTGTTTGATCTCAAAAACCGCCAGTTGGATTTAATTGTGACAGGTTCTGCTTCTTTTGAGCAAAATAAGGTAACCCAGACCACTTCTATTAATACTGATCCGTTAGGTAATGTGAGTTTTGAACTTTATGATGCAAATAATAGTGGTGAGACTGTCACCCTGGCAGGCCAATTGAGTGGTAATAAAATATCTCATAATACGGAACAAATTCATTTCCAGCCTAACCTGGATTGTGATGCTCATCCCCCTAGTAACGAAATATATATTAGAACAATTTTTACTTATTCTATTAATAATGATCAATACCTTTTACGCCAGCGCCAATGCGATCATTTGGTCACTGTACATAAATTGCTTGCTGGCGGGAAACAGGGAGAGCAAACTTCGACCGGGCAAAAGTGGGTAAATTATTATGATTTAATGTTCCCATTTGTTATTGAGAATGAGCAATATGTTTTTGGTTTAGCCAAGGACTTTATTAATGCACCACAAAATACAGATAAATCATTTTGGATGATTGCAAAGTTGGATGAAAACGGACAGAAAGAAATAATAGATAGTGGATATTTTGATGTTAGTTATGATGTTGGGTTTGCATATAATATTGGAGGTAGACAGTTTATCTTACTTCATGGTAAAGGAAATGGATGGCCTATTATATGTTACGAAATTTTTACAAAAGTAAAAATGAATCGTAAACCGATATGTCAACAAAACTGGGATAATTTTTACGGAGTTGTATTCTTTATTTCAATGGAAGGTAATCAATATATATACTGTCATACAAAGACTACTAAAAATATTTATACATTTGAGTTTAACAAAGATGGAACCTTAGGTAAGCTAGCATATTCTGATACGTGGTCATATTATTACTATCCTCAGTTTCCATACTTTATTAAAGGAAAGTATTATTACACTGGTCAGAGATTCTATGATAACTATTGGTTTATTTCTTACATATATAGTA
The DNA here is from genome assembly GCF_000027225.1 of Xenorhabdus bovienii SS-2004. Taxonomy (NCBI): domain Bacteria; kingdom Pseudomonadati; phylum Pseudomonadota; class Gammaproteobacteria; order Enterobacterales; family Morganellaceae; genus Xenorhabdus; species Xenorhabdus bovienii. The sequence goes on along the minus strand of NC_013892.1, from coordinate 2,694,608 downwards.
AGGGTGTTCCTGAGCATGTTAACGAACACGCAGAACCATGGGATACGAGTTATCAATATTTAATTCCATTTTCCATTGGTGAAAATCAATATTTTTTGAGGCAAAACCAAAGTAAAAATCATTGGTATATTACAGAGATTATTGCTGATACTAAAATGGGAGAAGATAGGGATTCTAGGTGATTAGTCCCAGATTTTGATGGAACGATAGTAACGATTGCTGTTCAGGCGTTTTGATGCTGACGAATCGCATGTTAGTGCTACAGCCGTAATTGCTCTATAAGCCTATGATCTCACCAGCAGGGAGGTTTTATCGATTGACTACGCAAATAACAATCAACCCTACATTTATTTAGACTTTCTCTGTTAATGCGACAGAATCGGTTTTTAGCCAGCTCACTAGCCAAGGTGTGTCACTGTTTTTCGTTCATCTTGTCACCTGTTCTCGTTGATAAATTAAACATATTAAAAACAGGCAATGACACAAATTTAGAAACGGGATCGAAAACGCCGATATCATTTATAAATCGGCGTTTCTCCCATGAAGCTCAAATCAAAAACAGCGTTGCCAACCCCAAAAAGATAAAGAATCCGCCAGTATCGGTCATTGCCGTGATCATCACACTGGAACCAATGGCCGGATCTCGCCCCAGTTTCATCATTAATAAATGGAATCAATACTCCCATTAGAGCTGCCATCAGCAGATTTAATATCATTTCCATTGTCATCACACCGCCCATCGCAAGATCGCCATCGAGTAGACAGGTGACAACGCCCGAACGATCATGGTAATGGTCTGGTTGCCTGTGTTACCTCCTATACCTGCCAAAGCAGGAATTAAAGCCCGGCAAATTTAGATGTGATTGCCCTGATTACGTTTTGGCTATATTGCCAGCACCTTCCATTCGGATTTGGTGCAATCTGGCTGCACTATTTATTAGCCTCATTGACGGATTTTTCTATATCTATTTTTTTTGGGTAAAATTTATACAAACACTTAATATCTTCATATATATAAGTTTTTTTAGTTGTCACTTATCTAAATGGGAGAATTACACCGTTTTTAACTCATTGATTTAATTAAATTCACGTTTCATACAGGAATTACGCAAACTCAACAAGTTATCTAAAGGTCAGATTTCTGCCCTATAGTGACAGCCATCTATCTTCTCATTCTCATTCTCATTTTGGAACTACTCTCAACTTCTTCTATCTAATAGTATGAAATCAATTTCTAAGAGTGTATCCCAATAGGAGATATTTGATATTATAGTCAGCCTGTTTTTTTACATTTAGGGGATTTTTTCATGAATAAGAAATCAATAGCCCAATGGTTCATTTCTGATGAACTCTGGCAGAAAATTGAACCCTTACTCCCTCCACATAAAACCCATCACCCTTTGGGCTGCCATCGCCGCCGTGTCGATAATCGGGCCGCTATGAATGCTATCTTTTTTGTGTTACGAACCGGATGCCAGTGGAATGCCCTCAATGCCACAGGGATTTGTTCTTCAAGCAGTGCTCACCGCCGTTTTCAGGAATGGGTGGCGGGAGGCGTCTTTGAGCGACTCTGGCAAAATGGCTTACTCGCCAGTGAAAAAATAGGGGCTATCGACTGGGGCAAATTGGCACTGGATGGCTGTTTGACTAAAGCGCCCCTGGCCGGCTCAAAAAAACAGGCCGCAACCCAACAGACCGGGGAAAACAAGGCGTAAAGCGAAGTTTGCTCACGGATGGACAGGGCTTGCCATTAGCGATTGCCGTTGCGCCCGCTAATATTCATGATATCAGACTTGTTATAGCCACCCTGGACGGTTTACAGACAGGACGCCGGGGTTATGGAACCAAACTCCATCTGGATAAAGCTTATGAGGCGGAATGGCTGGAAAAAGAATTAAAAACCCGTGGATACGTCCCCTGCATACAATCAAGAAAAGAAGAACAAGATGCGCTGGCCGAACAATATGATTTTAAAGTGAACCGTTGGGTTGTTGAAAGGACACACAGTTGGCTTAATCGTTTTCGTCGTATTCTGGTTCGTTGGGAAAAACGGGTTGAAAATTATGAAGCCATGCTTCATTTGGCTTGTAGTTTAATTGTCTGGAATATAATCCTATTGGGATAGGCTCTAAGTGTCATATTAAGCGCTCTTTTAGTTTGTACATATTAGTGTGCATACTTTATTTCACTTGGATTATTATATAATCATATGTTTTTTATAGGTAAATTAATAATATGATGCGATTTGAAAATAAAGTTGTCGTGATTACCGGTGCGGGAAGTGGTATCGGTGAAGCCACCGCGAAGCGTTTTTCTCAGGAAGGCGCTATTGTTGTTTTGGTGGGACGCAATGTTGATAAACTTAATCGTGTGTACAGTGAGCTGTCATCCAGTTATGCACGGGTCATTCAGGCGGACGTGTCGGATCAGGATTCCGTCAAGATGATGATTGATGAGACCATCGAACATTTCGGCAAGATAGATATTCTCGTCAATAATGCCGGATTGTATATTCCCAGTACGATATTGGATACTTCGCTGGATGATGGCAAAAAAGTGTTGGCGGCCAACCTTGATGGTGTTATTTATTGCAGCCATTTTGCCTTGCCTCACTTACTCAAAAGCAAAGGATGTATTGTCAATAATGCCTCTGTATCGGGGATAAGGGCTGATTGGGGCAATGCTTATTACTGTACGGCAAAAGGGGCGGTGGTCAATCTGACCCGTGCCATGGCATTGGATCATGGCTCACAGGGAATTAGGGTTAACGCGGTGTGCCCAAGCCTGATCATCACACCAATGACCGAGTATATGTCCGATGACGTTCTGCAAAAATTCGATTCTCGCATCTCAATGAAAAGAGCGGGAACTCCGGCTGAAGTTGCATCAGCCATTGCATTTTTAGCCAGCGAAGATGCCAGCTTTATTAATGGTGTTAACCTGCCAATCGATGGTGGTGTTACAGCATCAAATGGTCAGCCCAATTTTAGTTAAATATAAAGGGTACCGGGGAGTGGTGATTTATAACACCAGTTCCCCGATAATCACTGCCAGCCGATCGAATATTTCGGCCATTAGCCGTTCAGTAAAGGGCGCCAGCATCGGGAACAACAGAGAAAGTGTAAAGATCCCCACAGTGAGCGTCAGCGGAAAGCCGATGACGAACACGGAAAGTTGTGGCGTCATGCGGTTGAGCATCCCCAAAGCGAAGTTCAGAACCAACAGCAGGGTAATCAGCGGCATTGCCAGCATCATGCCATTGATAAAGATTAAATGGGCGCTTTGGGCTAACAGCAGAAAACCTTTGGGATTCAGTTGCATTGGTTGAATGGGAATCGAATCAAACGTACCGGCAAGAATGCTCAGTAACCATAAATGCCCATCCAAAGCCAGAAACATCAACATCATCAGCAAATTCAGAATACGCGCCAAAATCGGCATATTCGGGCCACCGGTAGGATCAAAAAATGTGGCGAATGAAAGTCCCATCTGTAAGCCGAGTATTTCTCCGGCATGACGTATTGCTGCAAAAGCAATCTGCATGGTTAATCCCAAGGCAACACCAATTAACACCTGTTGTATCATGACCCAAACCCCCGCAACGGAAAATACCGGAATTTGCGGAGAGGGTATGTTAGGAACCAACAAGAAGGTGATCGCCAGCGCCAAACTCATTCTGACTTTTATCGGCGTTTGTTTTTCACTGAAAATGGGCGCTGTGCTGAATAGCGCCAAAAGGCGTACCAGTGGCCAGAAAAAATCACTGACAAGACGAGAGAGCATTTCGCTATCAAACGGGATCATGATTAACCAATAATGGTTGGAATGCTGCTAAATAACACGCGCATGTAATCTAGCAGTAAGTTCAGCATCCACGGACCAGCGATAACAATAGTGACAAAAACAGCCAGAATTTTAGGAATAAACGATAAGGTCATTTCGTTTATCTGAGTTGCTGCCTGCAACAGGCTGATCACCAAACCACATATCAGGGCAGACAGAAGCAGCGGGGCGGCCAGCGCCAGCGCCACTTTCATTGCTTCGATGCCGAGAGCCATTACCGATTCTGGAGTCATAATTTTTTTAAACCGCTTTTTCGATCTTGTTCCAATAGGATTTCACGCAAGTTTCGCGCTAGACATAAAAACTGTTCGCTAGACATAAAAGCTTTGTGCCAATGAGCCAAGCAGCAATTGCCAGCCATCCACCAAGACAAACAACATGAGTTTGAAGGGCAGCGATATGGTGGCAGGTGGAACCATCATCATCCCCAAGGCCATCAAAACACTGGCAACGACCAGATCGATGATCAGGAAAGGAATGAAGAGCGTAAAACCAATCTGGAAGGCGGTTTTCAATTCACTGGTAATAAATGCCGGAACCAGAACCCGGATGGGGACGGAATCCGCTGTTTCAAAAGCATCCTGATCCGCAAGACGGGCAAACAGTGCCAGATCGGTTTGGCGTGTCTGGCGCAACATGAACTGACGCAGAGGCTGGGCACCTTTATCCAGTGCAGCTTCCAGACTTATTTTGTCCTCACTGAAAGGCAGGTAAGCATCTTGATAAACCTTATCGAATACGGGTGACATAATGAAAAAAGTCATGAACAGCGCCAAGCCAATCATGATTTGATTGGGTGGGGCAGAAGGTGTCCCCAGTGCGTTACGCAGTAAACCAAGCACGATAATGATGCGGGTAAAGCTGGTCATCATCAGCAAAGCGGCTGGAATAAAACCCAGTGCCGTGATGAAAACCAGAGTTTGCACCGGCAGTGACCAGCTTTGTCCACCATTTGCCATCGGCTGGCTGATGATGCCAGGCAATGCGGCCGCGGCATTCATGGGGAATAGCGGCAACAAAAGCGCCATCAGCAGGGTTGCTAAATGCACAGGCCGGAGGAGAGAAACAAATTTCTTGCCAGTCATTGGAGTGCCGGTCATAAAGAAAACGCTATTTTTCATCGTCATCCTTGTCGTTTTTGCTTTTTCGCTGGAGCGTATTTTTTAACATTTGGCTGAAGGGTAATGTTTTGAGTGCAGTTTCCTTTTCCGCGTTATCAGACGGTACAGGCATCTGATGCAAGACATTAATCTGTTGGGATGTCACGCCTAATACGAGCCAACTGTCTTCGATCTCCAGCACAACGACCCGTTCTTTTGGCCCAAGAGAGCAACTCGCTTTCACATTGAGCAACCGGTGATTTTTGTTCTTGGCAGGAGCAAGCCCCAGACGGCGAATCAGCCATGTCATGACAAAAATCAGCAGCAGGATACCCCCTAGCGCACTGCTGACCTGCATCAGTGTCTGACTGGCGGGGAGGGGTTCTGGACTGGCTGCGGGTTTCACCGTGTTTGCAGATAGGGTATTAGCTTTTGCGTTAACCGGTGCAGCATCAGATGCTGCACCATGTTGAAAAGAAGCATAAAGGGAAGGCTGGTTCGCCATCATGGTCAACGACTCAAACGACGCATGCGTTCAGAAGGCGTGATGATATCCGTGATACGGATACCGTATTTATCGGATACGACAACCACTTCCCCTTGTGCAATCAAATAGCCATTGATCAGAATATCCAGTGGCTCACCGGCAAGACCATCAAGAGGAACCACTGAGCCTTGGGATAGTCTCAGGAGTTGTTTGATAGTCATTTTAGTACGTCCCAGCTCAACAGAAAGCTTAACGGGAATATCCATGATCAGGTCAATATCAGAAAGCTGAGCGAGTGCATCCTGCGGCTCAAGGTTCTCAAATATTGACGCGCCGCTGTCAGAGGTTTGCTGTGCGGCCTGTTGTTCCAGTGCTTCTGCCCACATATCTTCAGTCAGTCTGGCTTCTGCGGGTTGTTTAGCATCACTCATTGGGCTTTTCCTCATCCAGAGCATTTAAAACAGGGTTAATCAGATGTTCAACACGCAGGGCATACTGCCCGTTCAGTGTTCCATATTGGCTGGTGAGCACGGGCACACCATCAACGTGAGCGATAAGGCGTTCCGGTCTCTCAATCGGCAAAACATCGCCGCGTCTCAGTTGGAGAATTTTTGACAGTCGCAGGGGAATATCAACAAAGTTAGCAACGAGTTCCAATTCTGAATGCTGAACCTGCTTCACCAGACTTTCACGCCACTGGCCTTCTTCCTGACGTACATTTTCTACAGGAGGATTGGTCAGCCGTTCGCGCAGCGGTTCAATCATGGCGAAAGGAATACAAATGTTGAATTCTCCGCACAGTGCGCCAATTTCCACCTGAAACGGCGTCGTAACCACGATATCGTTCGGTGAGGTGGTGATATTGGTGAATTTCACCTGCATTTCGGAACGGACGTATTCCACTTCAATTTTAAAGATGGAATCCCATGCGTCACGGTAGGCATCCAGTGCCAGTTTCAGCATCCGGTTGATGACTCTCTGTTCGGTATAGGTGAATTCACGGCCTTCGACTTTCGTCGGAAAACGGCCATCACCGCCAAACAGGTTATCAACGGCGATATAAACCAGACTGGGTTCAAAAGCGAATAATGCGGTTCCCCTTAAGGGTTTCAGATGAACCAGATTGAGGTTGGTTGGCACGGCCAGATTGCGGGCGAATTCGTGATAGGGCTGGATTTTAATGGCGCCGACCGTAATATCTGGACTGCGACGCAGCATATTAAACAGCCCCATTCTGAATTGACGGGCAAAACGTTCATTGATGATTTCCAGTGACTGCAAACGTTCGCGTACAACACGACGTTGCGTATTGGGATCGTAAGGTCGAATCTCACTCTCCCCTGACGCAGTGGGTTCTATGTCATCAGCAGTGGCACTGTCACCATTGAGCAGAGCATCAATCTCTGCCTGTGAAAGAATATTGTCACTCATCGTGATTATCGCAGAATAAACGTGGTAAACAACACATCGGTGACCACTTGATCTGGCTCACCGGGTATCATCGTTGGGTGCAGCGTCTGCTTGATATCGGCCATCAAACGCATCTTGCCGTCATTTTTCGCCAGATCTATTGCTTTCTGACGGGATAACAATAGCAGCATACGGCTGCGAACTTCTGGCAGATAATCATGGAAGCGCTGACGGGTTTTTTCATCAGGCAGACGCAGTGTCACTCCAACATATAAAACACGGTCAATATGGTCTTCGTTGTCGATCAAATTGACGGTAAAATTTTCCAGCGTCATAAATACCGGAGTACTGATGACTTTGGCTTTTTCGGTGCTGTTCTTGGTTGGCTGCTTCATTGTCCACCAGCTATACCCGCCGATGGCGGCACTAAGAACGGCAATCAGTATTAACAGTATTATCCAAATTGGATTTGTGCGTTTACGCTCGTAGCTATAATCAGACATGGACAGACAAATTCCTGTTTTCCGTTACGAATAAGTCCCCGCGCATTCCGTGGCGGGTCTTCTTATCCATCAAAATCGATACCAATTATCCCGCGTCTTTGTTCCGCCAATAGCGAGAACAAACGCGGAAAAAACCATTAACTCATACGTTTGTTATCGGCCTTCTTTCTTTTTCTTGCCGTTTATTGCAGTACATCCTGAAATCAGGCGAAAATATCAACACCTCCGCGAATTGAAGCGAGCTGCTGCGGTGTTATTTTGATGGCTGATTCATGAGTCGTTGGCATCTGTGTCACGGCGGTTGAATTCTGTCCCTGAGCCTTGGCAGAATGATGGGAATGACTCGGTGAATTGCTCGTCTGTTCCTGCTGCCAGTTTCCCTGAGTGTCACCACCTACACTGCTTTGTGCTAATTGGATGCCATTTTCTGCCAATGCATGGCGAAGCCCGGGTAACGCTGCTTCCAGCGCTGTACGGACATGCTGGTGTGCTGAGACAAAATGCAGTTGAGCCTGATTGTCTTCAACATTCATGCGGATATGCAGTGCGCCTAATTCTTGAGGGTGTAAGCGCAATTCAGCTTGTTGCAGCCCGTTGCGATTAAAGAACAGAACATGTTGGTTGAGTTGTTGTTGCCACTCTTCACTGCCAATATGGGCGCTCAGTAACGGAGTAGGAGTGCTGTTTAACTGAAATTGACCGGTTGTTTGCTGTCCCGCCGGAAGCAGGGGAGAGGCAGCCGGTATTGCAGGTGATTCTGGCTGGAAAGTTTCAGCCGCGACCGCCACCAGTGCGGGTATCCCCTGAATCGCTGTCTGGAACTGGTTCAACTCTTTTCCGTTATTTTGGGAAGCGGAGTGTTGTTCTGCTTTATTATTGATGGCGAGTTTCACTTGCCCGGCAGCGGTAGCCAGAGTTGGGCGTGTTTTGGTTGATTGTTCCGCGTTGTTGCTCAGGGTAGTCTCTTGTGTGGCGAAAGACCGGATACTTTTATCTTGTTCGCCATCTTTGGTGTGGTCAGTACGATCTGTAGTGCTCAGTGCAGCATCGACTTTTGCATTCTTGCCAGATTTTACATGCTGACCCAGTAAAGTCTCCGCACCGGTATTTTCACCACGTAGCAGTTCGTCTGTGTTTTCAGTACCATCCGCAGGAATCGACTGAGCGTTGATCAATCCGGCGAGTTGGATTGGCATTGCAGCCACCAGAGCTTCAGCAGATAAGAGATCTTCATCCTTCAACACAGCGAAATCAATATCGCTTTCCAGCGTGGAGGTTTCTGTCAATAGTTTGCCTCCAGCCAGCGTTTTACCGTCAACACGTATTACCGTGTTGTCCGCTACAGCCAGCAAGGGTGCCAATTCACCTTCAATTGGGGTATCACCGGAGCACTTCTCATTATTCAGACCATTTTTATCAGCCTCAATCGCCGTCTTCCGCACAGAGGCTATTTCTGCATTGAGATGCTGCCCAAATTCAGACGAATTGTTACGGGTCAGGGGATCATTCAATGTCGGCTGACTTTTTTCTGTGAGTTTTATATCAGTAGGCAAAAGAGTGAGGTTCATTGTTTCATTCTCCGTTGTGCACTACGTTGTGCGTACTCATCCATTTGTTTTTGCTCCATGCGATTCTGGTGTAACTTCAAATTGTGCTCTGCCCGCTGTTGCAGTGTGTCGAAGGCGTTCAGACGCTGCTGTTTGTCCTGCCATTGTGACATGGCCTGCTCAAGCCGATTTTTCCATTGGGTAAGCTGTAACCTGTGTTGTTCAATCGCCATTTCCAGCGTTTTCATGAACTGCTGATAGTTTTGCCAGGTTGAGCTGGACATGCCGCTGCTGAGTGTGTCATTTAAACGTGTACGATATTCATCCTGATAATTTGTCAACGCCGTGAGTTGTTGCTCCATTTGCTGATGACTCTGCCGGATCTGTGCAAGTTGCTTTGCCGCTTTTTCTGCCGCATCTTGAGCAAGTTCACGTAAAGTCACGAGAGGGGAGTGCTGTTGCATGTATTTCCTCGTTTTAATGACAAAACAGACATAAGCGTTACTGAATTACATTAATAGCAAAGTTGTATTAGCAATAAACTATATTGGCAATAATTGTTGAAGCTGAATACATGCCGCATCGTACTCACTACGTTCACTCATGCCCTGTTGCAGGAACTGGGCCATATGAGGATAAAGCTGAATCGCTCTGTCCAGTAAAGGATCGCTGCCCGCGGCGTAAGCGCCGACATTAATTAAATCCCGATTGCGCTGGTAGCTGGCAAGCAACTGTTTGAACTGCTGTACCCGTCGATAATGGTCGTTATCAATCAGCGAGGTCATGGCGCGGCTGATGGACGCTTCAATGTCAATGGCAGGGTAGTGGCCAGATTCTGCCAGTGAACGCGATAGCACGATATGACCATCCAGAATAGCACGGGCGGAATCGGCAATTGGATCTTGCTGATCATCACCTTCTGTCAGAACGGTATAAAACGCAGTAATCGAACCGCCATCACTGACGCCATTGCCTGCTCGCTCTACCAGTGCCGGCAACTTGGCAAATACGGAAGGTGGGTAGCCTTTGGTTGCCGGCGGCTCGCCGATAGCCAAGGCTATTTCGCGTTGCGCCATGCTGTAGCGGGTGAGGGAGTCCATGATCAGCAGGACATGTTTGCCGCGATCGCGGAAATCTTCGGCAATACGGGTGGCATAAGAAGCGCCTTGCATCCGCAGCAGTGGCGAAACGTCGGCAGGTGCGGCCACGACAACTGAACGTGCCAGCCCTTCCACACCTAAAATGTTTTCGATGAAATCTTTGACTTCACGGCCACGTTCACCGATCAGTCCAACGACAATCACGTCTGCTTGGGTATAGCGGGCCATCATACCGAGGAGCACACTTTTACCGACGCCTGATCCGGCAAACAGCCCCATGCGTTGCCCGCGTCCAACGGTCAGCAGGGAATTGATGGCTCGCACACCAACGTCCAGAACATCGCTGATGGGTGTCCGTTGCAGTGGATTGATCGGGGGAGTAGTCAACAAGGCACGATAACCTGTATCGGGGGCAGGGAAGCCGTCGAGGGGGCGACCAGAGCCATCCAGCACTCTGCCAAGCAATTCAGTCCCCAGTGGCAAACGACGTCCGCCAGCCGAATCTTCACCGTAAGAACGGGCATAGACACGGGCACCCGGTACTATGCCTTCCAGTTCTTCCAATGGCATCAATAACAGTTTTTCACCATTGAAACCAACCACTTCGCTTTCAACTTCTTCAACCGTACTGCCATTCTGCCGTTCGATCAGACAGGTAGCACCCAAAGGCATCTGTATGCCAGTAGCTTCCAGTACTAAACCGGTCGCGCGGGTCAGACGCCCGTAACGGCGGACTCTCGGGGTTTTTTCCAGACGTTTTTCCAGTGAATCTAACGTTGCCAGCCAGCGCCCAAGTCGTGCAGTCATCACAATTCTCCTGACGCCGCCAGACGACACATTTCGTGCCAGCGCGTTGCCAGACTGGCGTCCAGATCACCTTCATCCGCACTGGCTTTACAGCCGCCCGGATGCAGCTTGTTATCGGCAATCAGACGCCAGCCATGCAATGCCAGAATTTCCCCCAGTTGCTGTTCAACCAGCGGGATATTCTGTGGGTGGACTCGCAGTTGTGGTTTTCCACTGAACATTGGCTCCTGCTGGATAAATTCACGGATCTGATTCAGCAGGGCAGTGCCATCACACACGGCGGGCTGCCCCAGAATATGCTGAGCGGCTGTGAGGGAAAGCTGCATCAGGCGTGAAGCGATAACCGTATCCAGCCCATCCAGTGAATGGCTAAAATCTTCCAGCAAGGCTTTCCACTGTTCAACAACAATCTGCTGCTGTTGTCTGGCTTCCTGCAACCCTTGCTCCAGACCCGCCTGACGGCCTTCCTGTATCCCTTGTTCATAACCTTGCGCCTGGCCTGCCGTAAAACCTTGTTCATGGCCGGTCTGACGCGCTTGTTCTTTCAGCGCGTCCAGCATTCTGGCCTGATCCAGCAGACGCTCCTGCTCGCTAGGCTCCGATTCGTCGTCCTTGGGCTTCAGTTTTGCCCGCAGTGTTTCCCACTGAGTCAGTTCATTTGGCTGCCACGGCTGCCAAATTCCCTTATTTGACTTATCAGACATAGGTATCATCACCACCATTCAGGATAATTTCGCCGTTCTCTGCCAAACGACGAACCACAAGCAGGATGGATTTCTGTTCGGCTTCCACTTGAGACATGCGAACCGGGCCGCGGGTCGCCAAGTCATCACGCATGATTTCAGCAGCACGCTGCGACATATTGTTGAGGAAGTGATCGCGCAATGCCTGATCGCAGCCTTTCAATGCCACAAGCAGGGAATCGGTGGTAATTTCCTGCAACAAGCGCTGGATACTGCGAGCGTCCACACCGATGAGGTTTTCGAACAGGAACATTTCATCAATGATTCTCTGCGCCAGTTCACCATCATAGGTACGCACTGCCTCAATGACGCTCTCTTCCTGCTGGTTTTTCATCAGGTTGATGATTTCAGCCGCAGTACGGACACCGCCCATTTTACTGCGTTTAAGGTTCTGGCCATCCAGCAGGTTATTCAGTACTTCGGTCAATTCAGCCAGCGCGGACGGCTGTACTCCACCAAAGGTTGCAATACGCAGCATGACATCATTACGCAGGCGATCATCGAACAGGGCAAGGATATCGGCGGCCTGACCCCGGTTCAGGTGAACCAGAATGGTGGCAATGATCTGCGGGTGTTCATCGCGGATCATATCAGCCGCCATTTGTGGCTCCATAAAGTTGAGAGTCTCGATGCCCGTTGTGGTATCGCGGGATTCAAGGATATCTTCAAGCAGGCTGGAAGCACGTTCTTCGCCCAACGCTTTCACCAAGACGCTGCGCAGGTAGTCGTTGGCGTTGATGCTGAGAGCCGCGTACTGCCCTGCATCTTCTTCAAACTCTGCCATCACTTCAGCCAGTTGCTGGTTGGAGACTTGCCTCATTCCCGCCATCGCGATACTCAGTTGCTGTACTTCTCTGGAATTCAGGTGCTTAAACACCTCGGCCGCCTGATCTTCTCCCAGGGTCATTAACATGACGGCACTTCTTTCTGTTCCGGTCAGGCTCATTGTTCGTTACTCATCCATTGGCGGATCACCAGCGCGACAACGCGAGGATCTTTTTCTGCAAGTTCACGGATACGCTGGCTTTGAATCTCGGCATTGACTCGTTGGCGAGCCAGCTTGCGGCGCATTTTTTCATCCAGTTCCGCATTGGACTCTGGCGCTTGCTGCTTCTGTTGATTTTTCTGCGCGTTAAGTGCGGCTTTTTCCGCCGCACGTTTCTTGGCGATTTGAGGCACGATCATTTTGCGCCACAATAGCCATGCAACCAGTGCCAACAGTAACCAACGACCTAACTCTAATGTTTTTTCCAGCAGGACAGGGTGTTGCCAGAACGGCAGGGGTTCTATCACTTCAGCCGTATCGTTGAACGGTGTGTTGACGACATTCAGGCTATCGCCACGTTTAGTTGAGAAGCCCATTGCTTCACGAGTCAGTGCTTCGATCTGGGATAACTGTTCTGGTGTCAGTGCTTTTGTTTCAGGGCCATTTTCTCCCTGAGTAGTGGCATAGTTGATGACAACGGCAACGGAAAGGCGTTCTACTGCGCCTACCTGCAATTGGGTGTGGCTAATGGTTTTACCGACTTGATAGTTAATCAGTTCGTCATGGCGGTTATTGCGGCTGTTGTTCACCAAACGCTCATAATTGTTATAGGTGCTATTGCGATTCTGATCGGATTTTTCGTCACCTTTGCCTTTCGTGTCTGGATTGGGCTTCTCAATCGGTGCGCTTGGTGCTGCACTCGGTTGATTTGATAAAGCACCCGGAACACCACCCACCAATGACCCACCACTTTGCTCACTGGAACTGCTCTGTTTAGAGAGAACAGCGGCCTCATTAGGTGGCTGATTAGGTTTATATTCTTCTGCCGTTTGTTCGCGGCGAGAGAAATCAAGCTGGGCTGTGACCTGAGCATGAACATTGCCACGGCCGACCACCGGCGTCAGAATGGTTTCAATACGATGCTGGAAACGCTTTTCGACTTCCTGGATGTATTTCAACTGAGTGGTGTTTAAATCGAGCCCGTTGGCATCGGCCTGAGTCAGCAGGCGTCCAGACTGATCCACAATTTTGACATTGCTTGGCGGCAAACCGGCCACACCGCTTGAAACAAGGTGCGCAATGGCGTTGACTTGTCCCTCATCCAGAGTACGGCCTTGCAGTAATCTTACCGTTACGGAAGCTGTAGGAGATTTTTGTTCACGAACGAACAGAGAAGGCTTGGGGATGGACAGAATGACACGAGCACTCTCGACGGGGTCAAGGGACTCAATAGTACGGCTTAACTCACCTTCCTTTGCGCGATTGTAATTTACCTGCTCGCTGAACTGGCTGATGCCGAATTTTTCTTTATCCAATAACTCATAACCCACCGCTCCCCCTTTGGGTAGCCCTTGTTGTGCCAGTTTCAACCGGGCCTCATGCACCTTATCGGCGGGTATCATGAGCGCAGAGCTGTTTTCAGCAAAACGGTAGGGGATATTCATTTGGGTTAATTGCGTGACGATTTCGCCGCCATCTTTATCACTCAGATTGCTGTAAAGTACCCGGTAATCAGGGCTGCGCATCCAGAGGAAAAGGGCGACTACGATAGCGATGGCAGCAGAGCCAGCAACTAATAATGGAACTTTGGGATCAGCTTTTATCCTGCTGATGATAGCGCTGAAACCTTTATTTTGGTTCTCAACGTCGGTTGTTGCTGCACTCATAGACGATCCTTGCCTTGCTGGTCAACATGAATACTAAAAGCGTGGCGTAACAAAACAGACTCCCCATACGCAAGCGAAAAGATTCTTCCTACTATTAATCCCATCATTATTCGCTGTTCACACCTCTTTTAATGGCACAATAAGCTTTGAATTTTTACTTCAATTACGCGCTTTAGTTTGAAAGGGCTATGTTACGGTGGCAGCGTGGAAAATTGCCATGTCAGCCCAAGGCTAATATGGCACTTAATCACATAATCAATAGGGTGATTTAACGCGAGGTTTTTATGTCAATTCAGGCAATTGAAGGTGTACTGCAACAGATGAAGGCACAGGCATTACAGGCAACGAACATTGCCAATCCCATGCCAGTACAGGGAGGTTTTGCCAGCCACCTTACCGCTGCAGTAGAAAAAATAAATCAAACCCGTCTGTCGGCGACTAAGTTGTCTCAGGATTTTACGTTGGGTGTGCCGGGTGTGGAATTGAATGACGTGATGGTCAATATGCAGAAGTCGAGTATTTCATTGCAGATGGGGATTCAGGTCAGGAATAAGCTGGTCAGTGCGTATCATGAGATTATGAATATGCAGGTGTAATAGGCTGATTTATATATATTAATTTATTTTCATTAATTATTTGGGGCACACATGGGGCAATCGTGAGCTTTTTATTAATAGCTTAATTTGGCCCATCACTATTTTCATGCATCCATGCGCCATAGACGTTATGAACCATTTATGATGAAAAAACATGCCCCATCTGTGTTGCAATAAATAACGGATTAGCGCCAGCAGATAGCATCCAGCAAGCATACTTCTTCTTGAGACATTCAATTTCTTAAATATAATTCAAAATGGTATCGATTCCTTCTCTCTGAATAGAGAAGTTTTGTTAGTATATCATGAGAAATCCTCGTTATTAAAAACGAGGATTTCTAGATTTGGCTATTTATTATTATAGTAATTACTATAATAAGCTTGCGAATAAAGAGATGAGTAAAGGTGCTAGTAAAGTTAATATAAAACCACTAACTATTTGTAACAGGTTCTCTATTTTTATGAAGGCGTTCAGGGGGTTAAATCTTGGTTGACCGTTGTCTTAACAGATAACTTTCACTATATGGACACCTGCGTATATAGGTTGATTATATTCATGGTTATTATTTTCTTGATCATAACCTGATGATTTTCCCTATGGCTTTTCTTTGCAGGGAGCTATATTAATTTATTGTCAAGCTATGGCGTTATTATGGCATTGGGATATCTATGGATTCTAGATGTATTTTCAGGTGCGTAAGGGGCTTCTTCTAAATTTTCTATGTACTACGACAGAATTAAATATTTCGTTATTATATTTAATTCTGACTCATGGAAAATAGCTATTATACCGTTTTTATACGGCTTTCATTCCTCAAGATAATATATTTCACTAACCTATTGATATATCGAACTAATTTGTTTTATCGACTAATTTAATTCTATTTATGACCCATAAAAAATGAGAAGAATTCATTGTTTTTAAGATATATAGTTCATTAACGATATGTTCACTAAACTGATAATGTATCATGAGTTAATGATTTTTATTTAAATAATATTTTTTGTTATATAAAAAGAGATCTACAGTCATTAATCTGCATTCAACTAATGTTAATGTCGGTCACAGTGACCTGTTCTGATTTTGTATTATCTTCGGGAAGTCACACTCTCATGCGGTAGCTATAATAGTTCCAGCCGTTTTTACAATAGAAAGATCCACGAAATTAAGTTCGCATAAGGAAATTAGTGATGGACGTATCTGCGCGTAAAAAATTAGTGTCTGAATACCTGTGCAAACTTGCTGGCAAGCAGGATTTAGACGATTCGGTCAATATCTTCGAAACAGGCTTGGTTAACTCTTTGGCCGCTATCCAGCTAATCTCCTTTCTCGAAAAAAACTTCAAAATCAAAGTCGAAATTGATGACCTTGATAATGC
Source organism: Xenorhabdus bovienii SS-2004 (assembly GCF_000027225.1). Classification (NCBI taxonomy): domain Bacteria; kingdom Pseudomonadati; phylum Pseudomonadota; class Gammaproteobacteria; order Enterobacterales; family Morganellaceae; genus Xenorhabdus; species Xenorhabdus bovienii. Next base: position 2,678,441 of record NC_013892.1, on the reverse strand, counting down.
CAATTTTTCCAGCATTCAGGCTGTCTGTAACTTTTTGGACAGAAAGGTGGCGGTAAATGCTTAATCGCTTTTTGTCACCTTTGCAAAACGAGTGGTTACAGGTATTTGAGCAATTTTCAGCGACTGAAATTGCGCCTTATGCTGACGAATGGGATTTGGCAGAAGCGATCCCTGCAACGGTTGTGCAAAAACTTGCACATAACGGTTGGTTGGGTGGGTTGGCGAAACCCGAAAATGGTGGTCTGGGGTTTGATGTCACGACCTTCGGATTGCTGAACATGGCTATCGGCGCAGGGAGTGGTTCGCTCACGGGGTTGCTGAATGTACACGCCATGGTGTTGAAAACTATTGAAGATTGGGGTTCTCAAGATCAAAAACAACGCTTTCTGGCACCGCTGGTAAAGGGTGAAATCATTGGTGCATTCGCGCAAACGGAAGTGTCCGCTGGCGGAGATTCCAAGAATCTGTCGACGCAGTTTGCAGAAGACGGAAATTATCTCAGGGCTAATGGGCAAAAATCTTGGATCACTTTTGCCCAGATTGCGGATTTATTTCTGGTATTCGGTAAATATCAGGGGCTGGATACCGCAGTGCTGGTTCCTAAAGATACTCCGGGGCTAAAAGTGACCGCCAAAAAAAATATGCTGGGCTTCAAGAGTGCATATTTGGCAGTGTTGGATTTCAAAGATTGTCGGGTTCCTAAGACCAATATTGTCGGAAAACCCGGATTTGGACAAAACCTAATCTCTAACAATGCCTTGGACTATGGCCGCATCAGCGTGGCCTGGGCGGCGCTCGGAATACAGCAGGCCGCATTGGCGGCATCCGCTCGCAGGGCTAATTCCCGCATCACCTTTGATACGTTACTTGCGGATCAAGGTATCATTCGCGGCTATCTGGCGGAAATGTCCAGTAGCCTGCTGGCCTCTCAACTCATTTGTTTATCAGCGACAAAAGCCAAAGAAACAAGGGATGAAGACGCTCTTGAGCAGATCCTTCAAGCCAAACTTTTCTCATCGCATGAAGCTGGCATCGCAGCAGCGAAAGCGGTACAGATTCACGGTGGTCACGGTTGCGATGAAAGCAACGGCATCAGTCGGCTCTATCGGGATGCGAAAATATTGCAAGTTGTTGAAGGCAGTAATGAACTTCAAAAAATGCTGATCGGCAAGGCAGTATGCAATCGGTATCGCCATAACGCCGCACAGACTATTCCGTAAATCGTCTCAACATTATTCCCCCTGAAAAGTCTGGCGTGTTGCGTCCGGCTGACAGGTTTCTATCGCCTGATGTTCGCCTGTAACGTCAGGTCACAATGAGATTTGAATAAATCCAGCACTCAGAGGATGTCGGCATCATGGCAACTGGTCGATTTATTACTGATTACTTCGAAAGTACGGCGAGAGATAACCAGAATCCGGCGATACGGTGGGGAAAAGGAAACGCTTTATCTTGGGGCGAATTATACGAAAGAGCGCAACGACTGGCTCATTATCTGGTGAGTGAGCGCGGTATATGTCAGGGCGATTGTGTTGCTATTGGCCTTGAGCGCAGCCCGGAATTTCTGGTGGCGGCATATGCGGTACTGCTTGCTGGTGGTGTTTATTTTCCTGTAGAGGCGAAAACGCCTGTCGCTCGGTTAGCATCCATGTTTGCGACGGCTCAATGCCGTATCGCTTTTTGCAATGTGGCACAGGGAAGTCTGTTTACTCAGGCCAAACCCGGACTGGAACTGATCGGGCGTGAATTTCTGACAGAAATCTCCACCTCTCATTGTCTGGATCACCGCTGCCTTAATTTTCATCAATCAGAAAACACGGGCAAAAAAGCGCGTCAACGACAGGCTACCGATCCGGCTTACTTAATCTTCACTTCCGGCACGACTGGCATTCCCAAAGGTGTGTTAGTTAATCATGGCGCTTTCATTAACCGATTAGAGTGGCATCAGGCTCACAGTGAGATGACGGATTCGGACATCATCCTGCAAAGAACGGCGCTGACTTTTGATGTGTCTTTATGGGAACTCTTTTTACCTGCCCTGAATAGTGCGAGCAATTATCTGCTGCAACCGGGATTGGAAGCATTCCCCAGAGGCATAGTCGCTGCATTGGTAAGCGAAAATATTACGGTTGTCCACTTCGTCCCCAGTTTGCTGAAGCCCGTACTGCAAGAACTACAAGAGCTTCAGGATGACAGTGTTGAAACGCCATCATTATCGGCGCTGCGCAGGGTGTATGTGAGTGGGGAATCATTGCCGGCCAGTCTGGTGACGCAATTTCAGAAAATATTGGCTTCGCGCTGCCTGTTGACCAATTTATACGGCCCCACGGAAGCGGCCATTGATGTCAGTTTTTATGACTGCGTGGAAACCGTGCCGGACGCTATTCCCATTGGACAGCCTCTTACTGGATGCCAGTTATATATCTTGGAACCAGACAGTCTGACGTTAAAAGCGGATTCGGAAGAAGGCGAAATTGCCATCGGTGGAATATGTCTGGCAGAGGGCTACTACAACCGAAAAGATCTGACGGATAAGGTATTCATCTTCCATCCAGAACTTCAGCAGCGGCTATATCTGACCGGTGATCTTGGGTGGCATGAGAAAGGACGGGGCTTTTTCTGTCAGGGACGGAAGGATACGCAAGTCAAATTACGCGGATTGCGGATTGAGTTGGGAGAAATAGAACACCATCTGCTCAATTACCCTGCTATTACCGAGGCCGTTGCTTGCGTGGTTGAGGATGAAGATCAGGAACAGTGGCTGGTCGCGGCGATTGTTGCAGGCGAAAGGGAGCTTAATGAGCAGGATATTCGCCAATTTCTCGCTGCGCAGGTGCCGGCTTACATGTTACCTACTCGTTATTGGCAAGCCCGAAATCTGCCGAGGTCTGGCTCAGGAAAACTTGACAGGAAAACGATAGCCCAAAATATGCGGGATCTGTTTTTCACCGATCATCACAGAGGTGGGAACTTAAGCCATGAATAAACCGACTTTTGAGCTATCGCGGTCACAACAGGCCGTTTTCAAAATGGAAGCGTTTCATCTGTCCGGCTACCCATTTTATTTGGGCGGTGTGGCACGATTGAGTGGAAATGTGTCGTTAGATCAACTTGTGCGGGCGGCCGAAACTGTCAGGAATACGCAGGATGTGTGCCATATCGGCTTCGTCAACGATCCTTTAGAAACGGTTCATCCAGAAGTTGTTGGTTGGGAAATATTATGGCGTGGAATTCGGCACAACACGCCTCAGGCCGCCGTGGAACGAGTGGACTTCAGCAGACATCCAGACCCCGGTTCGGCTTTTGAAAGTTGGGTGGAGCGTCAACTGCTGGTGGAAGAGGACTTATCACTCACGCCGATACGGATTTTTGCGGTGCGTTTCCGACAGGAACAATCGGGATGGTTTGTGAAAGCGCATCATGCTGCGGTGGATGGTGCGGCGTTGGCGATATTACTAGAGCGTCTGGCCGATGCATTGGTGCAGAGGTCGGGGAAGGTGAATTCCCCTTTGTACTCTATTCACGCCGAGAGAGAGCGGGATTACGAGAATTCCCGGCGTATGGCAAGGGATGCGGCGTATTGGCGGACGGTTTTTGGTGAACCAAATACTTATGGTGATACGGCGTCAGTCAGCGCCACCAAAATCTCCTGCCGCTACCCAATAGGGGATTATCGTAGTTCGAAACCGCACACGATGCGTGTACGGATCGCTTTGAGCGAAGCGCAAAACGAGATGCTGCATAAATTCAGCCATCGCGGAGGTTCAGTTTTTCGGCTGTTTTTCGCCGCAGTTGCCTATACACAAATGGTGATTGAAGATGGCAATGGCGCGTTATTACAGGCACCTATGCTGAATCGTTGGCGTGAAGACGAAAAACAGTCAGTGGGCATGGCGGTGGCTCCCGTTCTGATCCCGGTATTTCGTGAGGCAGGGGAAACCGTCGCGGATTGCTATCGTAGCCTCAGAAAACATCTGCAAAAAGCGGTGATGCACTCACGGTATGCTCCGGGCGCCCGTTGGGGAGATTTCGCATCGCAGGAATGGAGACAGATTGTGCCGGCTTTCGGCGTTTCCTATCAAACAGGCGTGTTTCAGAAAACCGTCTCAGGTGCTGAAATAGAGATTGATCATATTCAGGCAGTGGAGGCGTTGTTTGCCACTGTGCACATCCATGATCGCTTTGAGGGCGGTGACTTCAAGATTGAAGCCGATTTTCGCAAAGTCTGGTCTTCCGACCAATGTCACGCATTCCTGCAAACCGTCATTGATTATGCACTGGAAGCTGCCGCTGAAGTGATGGGGCAACAAGAAACCACAAGGCAAACAAAAGAAGTCAACGTACAGACTGATTGTCTCGCAGAGCCGATCGGCGTTCATTTATGTGACGCTTTTCAGCGTTATGCCGATAACTGGCTGTTCAAACAGGAAGCCGGTGAGGGAGTGGGTAATCTGACCTACCGTCAAGGATGGCAATGGATTTGCAAGTTTAGTGCGCAATTGCGTGACAGGCGGGATCGACGTTTCGAACACCATCCGGTGGTGATTCTGGGAAGGCGCTCGCCTGAAATGACGCTCGCCTATTTGACCTGTCTTATTGAAAATGTGACCGTGGTTCCTGTTTGTCCCACCACGCCGTTGGCGAGATTATCAACTATCGTCCGTAATTCGGGCGCGTCTCTCTGTATTTATACGGGAACGGATCAAGACCTTGCGGAGGCGCTGAATTTGCCTCTGTTACGCGCTTCGCTGGATAAAGATTTATGTGACGCGGGCTTGCATCCGGAAATCCAGCCAGAATTCATACATCCCGAACAAGCCCGGTCACAACAAACAGGCAGCAATCCTGCTTATATCCTGTATACCTCAGGGTCAACCGGAGAGCCAAAAGGTGTTGTCATTTCCCCTGTTGCACTGGCGAACTATGCACTGGCAGCCAAAGGGGAATACGCTTCTGAAGCGCCGTTTAATGCACCTTTGTTTACTTCCTTTGGGTTTGATCTGACGCAGACAGCGATTCTGATCCCGGTTTTATCGGGGGGGTTTATACAAGCCCACGAACAGGACATTCGCGATAACCCGGAACTACTGCGAACCCTTCTCTCCGATGAGGCATTGACGGGAGTGAAATGCACACCATCCCATCTCTCATTATTGATTGAGCATAGCGTCCGGAGACGGAATCCGCTGACCTTTATCGTTGGCGGCGAAAATTTGTCCGTCGCTTTGGTGAACAGAGCGCTTGGCTTCTTTCCTTCAGGCAGCAGAGTGATCAATGAATATGGGCCGACAGAGGCGACGGTAGGGTGCTGTATTTATTTGATGAACGAAAGTTCGATGAGCGAATCTGATGAGAATGACAGAGCGAGCACCGTGATTGCGCCTATCGGTAAAGCGCTGGGGCAAGCGGAGATGTCGATAAGAGACGCTTGGGGGCAAAATATGCCCCGTGGATTTAAAGGAGAAATAGGGATCGGCGGTTCAGTGCTGGCGGATGGATATATCAACAACAGCGCGCAGACGGAGGCGCAGTTTGTATGCAGCGCCGACGGGCAGCATCGTTGGTATCGTACTGGCGATCTGGGCTTGCAGGATGAACAGGGAATATTTTATTGCCTTGGGCGCATTGACGATGAATTCAAAGTGCGTGGTCATCGGATTCACCCTGCGGAAATTGAGAAAGCTGTGGCAGAAGCTCTGGCGGATCTTGGACATGACGATGACCGTCGGGAGTTGAAAGCGCTGAAACTGGCCATTGATGGATATGAAACGGTCGCTTTGTGCAGTAGTCAATCTGTGCCATACGACAACTCTGCATTCCAGAAAAACCTGAAAAACACAATCCCTGACGCTTGGCTGCCGGGTCTCTATTGTACTGTGCAGCCTTGGCCGATGAATGCCAATGGCAAGGTTGATATGGCCGCGCTCACTGTTGCGGCTAAAGCAAAGCTGGCGGCAGCCGATCCTGCTCAGTTTCGTGCAACTGACAGGCAAGGTCAGCGAGAGCCGGAAGCTTATTCACTCCCGACATGGCTGGACGGCGAGTTTTTAAGGCCGATTTGGCCGGAAACCGTGGATCTGACCGCCTCATTTCTGGCGCAGGGAGGTGACTCAATCAAAGCAATCCGCCTTGTCGCATTACTCGCCAGACAAGGCGTTCGGGTCGGCGCAAGTGAACTGTTAACGTCAACCGCCTTAGGGGCTGTGCTTGAAAGAGTTTGTTCGGAAAAACCAGACGTTGCTGTCACCGACTCGACTGTTTTGGAAGCGCCGGAAGCAAACTGGGTGAACTATTTACCCAGTGTCCGCTGGTTTCAGGAACATCACTTTAAATACGGTGAACGGCTGCAACAGGGTGTGGTGCTTGAGTTACCGTCATCCATTTGCGCCGGGCGTATAAATAGCGCGGTGGCAGCGGTAAAAGCCAGACATAAAATTTTCGCTTTGAGATCGAATCGGAGTTTGAGTGAGTTTTATTTTTCGTCCTTGGAGCCAGAGCAACATGACGGCGATATGTTATTGCAGGATCAAGTGTTGGCGCAAGACGAAAGCCTTGAGGGCAGACTGCACAGATTGCAAGGCGAAGTGTGTCTGGAAAATAAGCCGAGTGTGCATGAAGTGGTATGTGATCCGGCTGCGAACAAAAATTATCTGATCTGGGTTTGCCATCATCTGATCTGTGATGTCCATTCATGGATTTTCTTACTGGATGAATTGGATCAGGTGCTGAACGAATCGGCGGTTCTGCTCAACGTTGATAAAGCTAATGTCGATAAAGCCAGCGCTGTTGTTGAGCAGGGTGCATTCCTCTGGGGGAAATGGCTGCGGGATCACGTCTCTTATGCTGAACCTGCACCACATGACCATGCCTTTTATCCGCCGGCAGCCGTTCCCGTCACGCTGGCGCTATCAGTTACCGGCGAGGATTTCCGGCTGATGGAACAACGCTACAAAGCTGAACGGACGCAGTTGATTGCCGCTGCTTTGCTGGAGATTGTGCAGGATAACGGCATGTTACCGGAACAGCCTACGGTGCTGTTTGAAAACCACGGACGCTTATTCTCTGAGGCAGAGACGCCCGCTGTCTGGCATGCGGTGATGGCGAATTCCGTCGGTTGGTTTACTGGCTTCAATCAACTGAATCTCCACGTTCCCTCTGGCTATCAAAGCGGTTTTTTGCCCGGTTTCTTTTTACGAACATTGAAATCACAACGGTATGAAGACAGCCCAGACTGGAAAGAACAACTGGGATTGAATGGTGTGCGGACGCGGCCGCTCATCTGCATCAACGATATTGGTTTCGGACTGAGCGAACACGGAACATGGCGCCATTTTAATCTGGTTGATTCCCTGTCGGGTGGTTTTCGGCATCCCGATGAAAAGAGCGTGGCTGACTTTGATGTGCTTATTTACGACGATCGCGAATCCGGTTCTGTTTTTGTTGAGTTGAGACTGGGCATTCCCGAAGCTGGCGACGTGGATGCCAAACGCTACCTGATGCAATTAAACGAAAGACTATCCGATTGGAACGATGCGTTACATCGCGCACAAGTGGAACAGGCGTTAATTCCGGCAGATTTTCCCCTTTGTCAGCTCTCACAACCGGAGCTCGATCTCATTATTAATGGAGCCTCAGCATGAGAACGGTTACCGACTCAGCGAAGACGGTATTTTTATTTCCCGGCGTGGGCGCACAGCAACCCGATATGTTTGCCGCATTCAGAACCTATCCCGAATATCGAGCCTGTCTGGAAGAAGTGTCGGAGCTGTCTCAGGTCGATCTATTTAGTGTTATTCATGGCGAACAGCGCGACACCTTGAAACAAGTGCGCATTGCCCAACTGGCGCTCACGGCGACTACGGTCGCCATTGCGGGCATATTACGTACGCGCTGTGGGCTTGTTCCTGAGTTTATGATGGGACACAGTCTGGGGCAGTATCCGGCTCTGTGCGCTGCTGGCTATCTTGATCTGGCGACGTTGACCAAAGTGGTTAACCTGCGCTCGGAAGTCGTGGAAGCCTGCGCCCGTCGTTACGAACAGGGCGACATGTGTTGGGTATTGCACCTTCCTGCCGAGGTTGTGGTACAGGCAGTGGATAAAGCCAGAAAAGACGATGGTATAGAATTGTATGTATCCGCCATTGATGCGTTTGATCAGGTGACGGTTTCTGGCGTTATGGCAGACATTCGACGCTTTGCGCCGCGTATGGAAGCGCTGGGCGGGTTGCTTTATCCATTGAAAATCGGTGGCCCGTTTCATTCGCCTTTAATGATGGAAGCGCAAGAGAAATTGGCGGCATTGCTTGATTTCCTGCCTGACACAGACAAGCAGGGGACGCTGCTCTCCAGACTGGTCTGCAACGTCAGTGGCGCAGAGTTACCTGCTGAGGATCTCAAACCATCAATTTTACAGCATCTGACTTCTCCCGTGCAGTGGCTGCGGAGTTTGCAGTATGCCGCGCAAAACGGTGTCACCCGCTATCTGGAAATTTCCCCGAAAACAGTACTGAGTTATCTGAATCAGCGCGCGGGATTGCCCATGCAACCTTTATGCGAACCGGATGAAATTTTCACTTTCGCTGAGGCACTAAGCACCGCAGAGAGCCGATTGGAGCGGTTTTTCAGGCACTGTTATTTCCATCTTTATAGCTCCAGATTGCCTGACATCAAGGATGCGGCAGCGATCGCACAACTGCGTCAAATCAGGGATGCAGTAACACAAAGGATAAAAGGCTCACATCTGCCCTTTGAAGACTGCGGCTTTCTTCATCAGCACACACAGCAATGGCTGGAAATGATTGAAGGAAGGGGAGACACCTCTTTATCTGTGGAAAAGATGAAGTTGCAAAGCCTCTTTGATGCAGTGGGGCGCGGAGTATGAAGCAGCTCAATGATTCCAACAAACCCAATTATATCGAAGAATTATTACAGGTAACGCCGCAAGCAAACGGCCTGCTGTTTCACGCTTTGAAAGATGGTAACAGTACCTATCATATTGGCGTGGCATTCAGCCTGAAAGCGGATGTCAGTGAGGAGGAGATCCTCGATGTCTGGTATCAGATACAGCAGTCACAGCCTGCTCTGAGGGCGGTTTTTGTCTGGAAAGGCATTCGTGTTCCCCATCAGGCGGTATACGCATTACCACGGATACCGCTTGAATATATCCGCGTTGATTCAACTACCCCGGAGGCGTCGCTAAAACAACGCGACCTCGATTGGCTGGCACAGTCGAAAGCGACGCCATTTGAGCTGGATGCCGAGGTGTTTCGGATCATTTGTTTCCACGATATTGACGCGGGAATCTTAAGGATCGCTTTCTCTTTTCACCATATTCTGATGGATGGTTGGAGTAGCTCACTACTGATTTCGCTCTGGTTACAGGGATTGCGCCAGCAAAAAATCGTTCCTCTGGCTGTACGACTTTATTCGCAGCAACTCTGGAAAGGGCTAAGTCAAGAAGAACTGAGGCTCAGTCGTGAACACTGGCATCGTGTTTTCCAATACCTGCCAGACGGAGAAACTTCGGCGACGACAAAACTGCTGGCCGAACCGCTGTTCCGTTCTGCCGAACATACCGAGATTAAGCATAAAGCGGGAGAAAAAATAACAGATGAAAAAGTCATCGCGAACCGCATATGGGATAAAGAACGTAAAGCGGCGATAGAGTTGATTTGTCGCTGTGCAGGTGTCACTCCGGCAAGTTTTATCTATCTGTGCTGGGCGCTGGTACTGGCCAAGTTGACTTTCCAAAAAACCGTTACGTTCGGTTGTACATTTTCCGGCAGGGGAGCGGCGTTGACACAAAACGTCGACCGCCAACCTCTGGGACTGTTTACGAATACGGTGCCGCTGATCCTGACGCTCGACGGAAAATGGCGTCTGGAAGTAGCATTACGCGCGGTTTTTCAAGCGCTGCAACAGACTCATCAACATGAAAAAACGCCACCCCTGTTGATAAGAGAAGAGACGGGAATACGTGACGAACTCTATGACTCTATTGTCGTTATCGATAATTACCCGATCGATACCGAGTTACAGAACGCTGATTGTGGTGCATTTCTGACGGATTTGCACAGTGAAGAGACGACGCATTTTGGTTTGACTCTGACGGTTTCCGGTGTGGATCAATGGACAGTTGAGTTAAGTGCGGGGGAAACTTTTGCAAGTGATCCTGACGCGGTAAATAGGGTGTTTAACGCGTTTGAATCTTTGGCAGCGGATCTGATTAAGGGGTCTGTGGATGTACGGATTGAAGATCTGGTGTTAAAACTCAACCCAGACGGCGCTGAAGAAGCCGCTTTGGTCATGGGAGAACACAATGCACAGACGCCGGATATCAATGCGTTGCTGCTGTGCATTTATCAGCGGCTTAACCAGTCACCCCAAGAAATCAGTCTGATTGAAGGCCAGCATCGGATCAGTAATCGCGAACTATTGCGGGGCGTTTTTGCCTTGCAGGAACGGTTACGGGGAGCGGGATTCGTTCCGGGCGATAGAGTGGCTGTCCATCTCGAAAAGGGACTGTTATCCACTCAAGCGATTCTGGCGATATTGTTCAGTGGCGGCAGTTACTTCTGTATAAACCCGAAAGATCCACGGCAACGTAAAAAAAATCTGTTGGCGTTGGCGAATTGCGGCATTGTCTTATGTGGTGCCTCCTTGAACGGGGAACTTGATGCTGACATCGGGCGTTACTTGCTGCTGGATATCGAAACAGAGATAACATGGCCGGAGTCCACTGGTGAACCAACGTTATGGCGCAATCGGCGGTCTGAAGATGAGTTTTACTTCATCTTCACGTCAGGAACGACCGGAGCACCTAAAGGCATCTCTATCCGTAATGAATCAGTGGCAAACTTGCTGGATTGGTTTGTCCGGGAAACCCACCTTACGCCTGCGGATCGGGTACTTGGGCTGACCGACCTGAATTTCGATCCCAGCGTCGAAGATCTGTTTGGCAGTCTTGTTGCCGGAGCTACGCTGATTTATCCATCATCCAATGTATTGTTGGAGCGACAGACGTTTATCGATCTGCTGCGGGATGAGTCCATCACGCTGATTAACTTTATTCCGGGCGCCATTGCACAGCTTATTCAGGGCGCTCCTTTTTTCCCGGCTATGCGCTTGTGGATATTCGGCGGTGAAGAATTACCTCAATGGCTCAGGGATGATTTGCTGCGGCAGGGTTACGCCGTCAGCAATCATTATGGTCCGAGTGAGACGACGGTGGACTGCCTGACTGCCAGACAGTCTCTCTCTGCGGACGTTTCTATCGGCTGGCCAATTCAAAACGTCATTGCCTGTTGCGCGGACGTCTTCGGTAAACCTTTGCCTGCGGGGATACGGGGCGAGCTTTGGATTGGGGGGCAGGCGGTCGCTCACGGTTACGCCACCAATCCGGTTGAGTCCGATAAATATTTTGTCAAATACAGTAAGCAGGCTTTTTATCGCACAGGTGACGCGGTCACTTTTTCTCATCAGTCAGGCTTTAAGTATCTGGGACGGATTGACGATCAAGTGAAAGTGAACGGCGTTCGCATTGAACCGCGTGAACTGGAACGTGCCGTTGAGACATTGGAGGAGGTTAAGGCTTGTTGCCTGTTGTCTGCAACGGGGCGGGAAGGAAAACGGCAATGGCGTCTTTTCATCGATAGCTGCGAATCGTCTGCCATGCTGGAGTCCCGTGTGCGAGAACATATTCGTCGGCATTTTCCAGAGTCGTGGATTCCTGCGCTTATTGTGGTTATAGACGGTTTTGAACGCACCATTACCGGTAAGATCGATCGTCAGCGACTGCTGGAACGCGAAATGCAGCGATTGCCAATACAAACTGCCCTGGATCATGCGCCGTTGACCGATCCTGTCGAAGCGAAAGTACAGGCTGTCTGGAGCGCGGTTCTGGAAACTCCGGTGGTTGATGCAAACGTGAATTTTTTCGATGCAGGTGGTGACTCAATAAAAATAATCGCGCTGCAATCCCAAATGCAGCGGGCATTCAACCAGAAAATCGGCGTTGCCGTCTTATTCGAACACCCCACCATCACCGCCTTCGCAAACTGGATCAAACAGAGCAACTTGTCTCCCGAAAATGAGGAAGCCGAGGTGATGCTATCCGATTCTGGCAAGCAACTATCCCAAGAAAATACTCTGTCGTCGGCTCGCTCAGGTAAAAACAGACTGGCGGACAGGCGGCGTAAAGTGAAAGGAAGTTCAGTATCATGAAGCGTGAATATACGGGTAGTGAAGTCGCTATTATTGGCATTTCTTGCCGGTTTCCCCAAAGTCCCGACTGGCAAAGTTTTTGGCGCAATCTATTGGCGGGACACGAACTTGTGTCATTTTTTTCGCGGGAAGAACTCTTAGCTGCCGGTGCGCCGTCTGAGATTATCGATCTTCCCAATTACGTCCCTGCCAAAGCCTCCCTTGAGGATGCTGAGTGTTTTGATTATGAATTTTTCGGCTACTCGCAGCGGGAAGCGCGGAAAATGGATCCGCAACTGCGGGTATTGCACGAAGTCAGTTTCAACGCTTTTCTTGATGCAGGTTTGCCTGTTGGCGAGTCGATGTTAAAGGCGGGAGTGTTTATCGGTTCCACGTTGAATCTGGCACGACTGGAGCAATTTGCGGGCGCTAGTCAGGATATCTCAGAAATGTTCGATGTCGGCAACTATAACGATCCGGCTTCGTTCGCTGCGCAAATCGCTTATCGCATGAAATTGAATGGCCCGGCGGTGCACGTACAATCCGCCTGTTCGACGTCATTATCCGCTGTCCATCTGGCTTGCAAGGCGCTTTTGGCGGGTGAGTGCGAAATGGCGCTGGCGGGGGGCGCATGTATCACTGATCCGGTGGCAGGCGGTTATTTACATCAGGATGGGATGATCCTGTCGCCGGACGGGCACTGCAAAACGTTCTCTGATGACGGGAAAGGGACGGTGAACGGCAACGGCGTGGCAGTCGTGTTGTTAAAATTGCTGGAAGACGCACTCGCGGACGGTGACCCCATTCATGCCGTTATCGTCGAATCTGGCATGAACAATGACGGCGATAGAAAAGTGAGCTTTGAGGCTCCCAGTGTGCAGGGGCAGGCAGAAGTTATCTCACAAGTTTATCGGCTGGCGGATATTCCGTTTTCGAGTCTGGGCATGATCGAAGCACACGGCACGGCTACCGTCCTTGGCGACCCGATAGAAATTCAGGCGCTGAATAATGTTGCGCGGGAACTGCTCTCTCCGGACGAACTGCAACAATTCCGCTGCGCCGTGGGGAGTGTCAAATCCAATATGGGGCATCTGGATGCCGCCGCCGGTATTGCCGGGCTGATAAAAGCCGCTTTAAGCGTCCGTTTTGGTAAAATTCCGCCTTCGTTACATTTCAATAAACCGAATCCCCATCTGGATCTGGACAATACCCCCTTCTGGGTACCCACTCAAATCACCGACTGGCCGGCAAAGCAGGCGATCCGACGTGCCGGCGTCAGTTCATTCGGCATAGGCGGCACCAATGTTCACGTTTTGCTTGAACAGCCGCCGGAAACCGTCGATAAAGACGCTTCTCACCGGAAATCCGCACAAATACTGCCACTCTCGGCTAAATCTCCCAGTGCGCTGGCGCGATTGGCAGAGTCTTATTCCATCCACCTCAGCCTGATTAATCAGGGATTCGCCGAAGAGGAAACATCAAGCCTTGAAGTGATCGCCCGGCAGCTACAGGAAAACCGAACCGAATATCCTTGTCGTGCTGCTTTTGTTGCCAACCATCGCGATGACTGGAAACAGCAGCTTGATAACTGGACGCTGATGGATGGCGCTTATGCGTCAATGGCGGAGTTAATTTGGCTGTTTCCGGGGCAGGGTTCGCAATCGCCGGCAATGGGTCTGCGTCTGGCGGCGGAATATCCGGAGTTCGGTGACATTTATCTGGGGTTGTTAGATAAAGCCGCAGCACTGTTATCTGTTCAAAAAGCGGTATTGATTGATAAACAGACATTAATTGACAGCATTAAGCGACCTGAACAACTGTCAACTCTTTATCTCCAGCCCATTTTATATGCAGTTCAGGCGGCATTGGGTGTTTGGCTACAGAGGCTTGGCTGTAAGCCTACGGCCTTGTTAGGGTTTAGTCTGGGAGAATTCGCTGCGGCAGCTATCGCCGGTGTGTTCAGCATCGAAGAAGGAATGGAGCTGGTGGTCGCACGGGCGGAATTAATGGATTCCATGCCAAAAGGCGCGGTTTTTGCCGCCAGTCGCAAAAGCAAAAATAGCAAGGAAGACTTTGACGGTGATTTTCCGGCGATGCTTTGGTGCATATCAGAACTCAGCCCGGGAACGTGGACACTGGCGACAGAGGAAGGATTGGTCGCAGACGCAGAGAACTGGCTGACGCAGCACGGCTTTGCTTTCAAGCGGGTGGCGGTATCCCACGCCTTCCATACACCAATGATTGAGCCAGCGGCGAAAGCGTTTGGTGAGCTGCTGAAAAGTTATGATCTGCAACCCGCGCAGTGTGCTGTTTATTCAACCGCTTTGGGACGGAAAATTGAAGCGGATGAGATGCGTGACCCGCAATATTGGGTCAATCAAATGCTGTCCCCTGTGCAATTGGGTGCTGCTTTAAAGCAGATGGCTCAGGAACATCCCGCGTCACTCTTCGCGCAAATAGGGGTTGGCATGGATTTGTTGCAGCACACGCGTAAATGGCTGCATCTGAATGGGGAGAGATGGGTTCCGACTTTAGGCTCGGGCGGCGCGGATCACGAGGTGAATTCAACGTTGCAGTTCATTGCCAGGGTCTGGATACAGGGCGGTGGCATTGAGTGGAACAGAATTCATCCGCAGACATCCATCGAACGTACCATAACGAAAACGCACCTGCCCGGCCACGCTTTTGAACGTCGGGTTTGTCTGCCACAAGCGATCACAAAAGCGGCTCAGGCAATATCATCTCTGTTTTTCGGCTCGCATTATTACGGGCTGGAGTGGGAAAAAATCAACCCATCCACGCCGGAGAACGCTGCCCAATCAGGGGATACGCCGACAACCTGGATAATCTGCCCACAGGTTCAGGAAAGAGAACGTCGTCTGGCTGAAACGCTGGCACTGAATAACCGTCAACTGACGTTTATTGAGTGTGCGAACTGGCGGGGCAGCGATGCCAACCTTTATGCCGAGCTGGAAAGTTGGCTGTTGCAGCAAGGGCTGGCAGTGTCCGCCGCTATGGATATTATTGTTACCGGATTACTGGATGATCTGGACACTCGGCAGGCGCAGTTCTGGGCGTTCTGGCTGCCGACTGTTCTGGCGAGATGGAGCGCAACTCAGCGTTTTGCACCGAAAATACGGTTGTTCTTCCCCACAACCGAAATGGCGGCATGGAGTGGTTCGGAGACGCTGAATGCAGAAAAAAACCAGCTTCTGGGGTCGCTGCTGATCCTGCCGGAAGAATACCCCAACATTACCGCCCTCTGTGTGGATTTAGAGAATTCGGAAGTAGAGAACGTTGCCCGTGGATTACAGCCCTGGATAAATCAGGACTGGCATGGCGGTCAATTCTACTGTTTCCGTCGGAACGATTTTTGGCAGCGGAGCGTGACGTCGCAAGTGCAAAAACAGCCATTGACGCACCCACTGCCGGACATCAGCCGCAACAGTTGGGTGCTTGTTACTGGTGCCAATGGCGGCATGGGCGCGGCTATCGCCGAACATTTAGCGCAGGTTTATCATTGTAATCTCTTATTGTTGGTGCGGAAATCTCTGCCGAAAAAGCGGGATTGGCTGACGGAGATTGAAAGCAACGGTTCCCACGCAGAATTTTTGCGCTGGGTGCTGAGCCTTGAGGCTAAGGGAAGCCGGATAGAGTTGTTGCAGGCGGATTTGGGCGATGGTGAATCTCTGGCGCAGGCTTTTGCTCCCGTATTCCAAATGGTCGCGCGGGGGGAGGGGATCGATTACGTGTTCCATACCGCCGGTCGCGGAGAGGGCGCGATGTTGCAGATGCGTTCTGAGGCGGAATCCATTGCAACGCTGGCTCCTAAAGTGACGGGAACCCGCTTCCTCTGCGATAACCTGAGTAGGCTTGGCAATCCGGCGCTGTTGTTGTTTTCCAGTCTGGGTAATTTGCTGCCCAAGGAAAAGATCGGCCAAATCGCTTATGTTGCCGCCAATGCCGGTCTGGAAGCCTACGCGGATCAAATCCGCAGCAAAGGCGGCAAAGCGCTGGCGATTGCCTGGGATGATTGGGCTGAATCAGGGATGGCAACCCGCTCCGCACAACAATTGGATCGTGCACTTAAAAATCCGGCACAGGACACGGCGCCCGACGCCCCAATCTGGCGACGTCGGCTGTGTGCCAAGGACGACTGGTGGCTTGACGAGCACCGTATTGATACAGAGACTGCCGTGATGCCCGCGATGGGAATGGTGGTTCTGGTACATCATGCGTTGATTGAGTGGCGAACGGTGGCGGCAGAGGCATTCTCATTACAGGAGATCGCCATTGAAAGGCCGTTGGTAGTGGCTAACGACGCGGAGCTTGATGTCGCCGTGATCTTTGCGGACGACTTGAACTCTTTTGAGCTATTTTCCGGCAATGGCAAGTTTTCCCCTGAGATCTGGCTTAAACATGCCAGCGGTAAAATTAAATACCGTGACGGCCATACTGCACGTTCTGGCGAAACCGTTTCCTTAAAAACCCTTCCTTCCCAGCCACCGTTCCTGAACCTGTTTAGCGCCAAAGATAACATCGGCGTCAGCCCGAAAGGCGCGCTGACATTCGGTCCCCGCTGGCGAAATGTGATCGCCGTTGACCAGACCGGAGTCAATGAAGTGTTGAATCTGTTACAGCTCCCCTCTGCCTATCGGGGTGAAGCAGAAACATCCGGTCTTCACGTCGCGTTGTTGGACACGGCAACCCTCATTGCCTCTCCAGAACACGAAGATGGACAGTTTGCGCCTGTCTCGATAGGGGCTTTCACTCAATTCGCGCCTATGGGTGACAGAGTGAAAAGCCACGTCCAAATTCAGGATCTGGGTGCCAACAAGTTGTTGCAGGTGAATATTTATTCTGAGGAAGACAACCTGTTAGTGACAATCAGTGATTTGTTACTGGTTGATGCGTCCGCTGCTTTGCAACACACCGTCATGCGTTTGAATGCCAGAGAAGCCGGAAGCGTCGATTTTTCTTTTCGCTCACAATCCGAAACACGCAAAGAGCCTGGCCCGCTGGAGGTAGAAATTCAGGTTAAGGCGGCGGGGCTGAATTTTAAGGATGTGTTGATTGCGCTCGGCGTATTGCCGGCTCCTGCCGACCCGACCATGACTTTTGGTCAGGAGGCGGCAGGGATTGTCACCCGTGTTGGGCGGCAGGTTAACGGTATCCGCGTTGGTGATCGCGTGATGTGTGCGGGACATAGCTGTCTGGCTGAACACGTT
This sequence comes from Xenorhabdus bovienii SS-2004, assembly GCF_000027225.1. Classification (NCBI taxonomy): domain Bacteria; kingdom Pseudomonadati; phylum Pseudomonadota; class Gammaproteobacteria; order Enterobacterales; family Morganellaceae; genus Xenorhabdus; species Xenorhabdus bovienii. Next base: position 2,661,012 of record NC_013892.1, on the reverse strand, counting down.
ATTATGCCGCAGCGTGTTGTCGCACCTATTCCACAGACACTTGGCTTTCAACAGGCTGCGGGGATTCCGGTGGCTTTTACCACTGCATGGATTGCTTTGAAACACGCGGCCAATTTGAAAAAGGGTGAACGCATCTTGATTCATTCCGCAGCGGGGGGTGTCGGCATGGCGGCGATGCAGATTGCCCTGTATTTAGGCGCGGAAGTTTGGGTGACAGCGGGCAGTGAAGAAAAACGTCGATTGCTCAGAGAAATGGGCGCACAAGGCGTAGCAAACTCCAGAACGCGGGAATTCGGCGATAGTTTCCGCCGTGATCTGGGTGAGCGACCTTTCGATGTGATCCTCAATGCGCTGGCAGGAGAACTGCTGGAAGAAAGCCTCTCTTTATTGGCGCCGCAAGGCCGGTTTCTGGAGCTTGGTTTACGGGATATCCTGCAAAACTGGTCACTGGGGCTGTCAATTTTTGCGGAAGGCGGCAGCTTCCACGCGGTGCAGGCGGGCGCCGAACATCCCGCCTATCAGGAGGCTTGGGCTGAGGTCGCAGCACTGTTGGAGGACGAAATCCTTAAGCCTTTGCCGACAAAAGTTTATCCCGCCAAAGAGATCACTGAAGCATTTCAGTTCATGGCTCAGGGGCGGCATATCGGCAAGATTGTCATCGCGATGGAAGAACGCAGCAAAACACTCAGCTTCGTAGAAAAGCTGAAAGCAGAGGGATTATCCAATTTGGAAGGAACGCAGATAGCGGTGGCGATGGCAGCACTTGTCGGTCAAACCAAATTGCCTTATATCGCTGTTTCTAAACTTCCCATCGGCTCAGTGTTAGAAAAGCAACGACATACTCAGCAAATGCTGTTCAGTTCTGGCTCAACGCGGAATGTACCAGCCGCCATCGATGGAGACGCAGACGGATCGCTTAAGGGCGCAAATGCGGATGATTTATTGCAGGCCATGCGTACTATTCTGGAAGGATTTCTGGGTGTTGACGATCTGGACGTGGACGCCAGTTTCTTCTCTTTGGGGGCAACCTCGCTGGATCTTATTCAATTCGCCAAAAAACTGGAACAACGGCTGGAACGGGATATACCGGTAGCGCTGTTGTTTAAGGCTGCTTCTTTGCGGGAATTGAGCAAAGAACTGGCACCGGAACAATCCGTTGCAGAAGAACCGCAGATGCCGCAACAAGAACTGGGAGATAAACGTCGCACGTTGCAGGCTCGACGCAAATTACGCGGCGTTGTGTCCGGTCAGGAAAGATCCAGTCAGGGGAGTGAAGACAATGAATAATACTGGATTGATCCGCATAGGCATTTTTTTAGTCGCCATCTATCTCGCGCTGGTGGGAAGTGTGTTCGCTGACACGATTGACCAGAAACAGATTATCAGCCAGAAGCAAGATTCTGATCTGGAGCAGATAGTCAGTGAGTTGAGCCGTCGTTGGGATATTGAGCAAGTTCCCACTGGCGGACTGAGTGTCATCGTCGGCGATAAAGTCCGTACATGGCGACTGGGCAAGGAAGAGGCAGGGACATTCGAACTCGCTTCCAGTTCCAAAGCTTTCACTGGATTACTGATTGCGCTGCTGGAACAGGAAGGTGTACTCAACCAGCAGGACGCGATTACACGATGGATACCCGAGCTGGCGGAACATCCAGAAATGGGCTACTCCGCCGTGCTACTTAAAAACCTGCTGTTCCATACCAGCGGTATTTCAGGCGACACAATCGATTTGCTGCAACCCTATGATGCACCTGATGCTCTGGCGAAACTGCCGGTATTGCTGCAAAAAATTCCGCTGGCCTATCCCGTCGGTGCTAAAGAGGAATACGCTACGCTGAATTACAGCCTGTTGGGTCTGGCGGCTGAACGGGCGACGGGGAAATCGTTCGCAACCCTGATGCGGGAAAAAATCTTTCTGCCTTTAGGAATGAAGAATACAACGGTAGAGGGCGACCGGTCGGTAGAGGGGAGTGCCGCTGCATCTGCGCGTATTCCGGGGTATAAAATCAGTTTTACCCGCGCTCGGCCGTATGATGCGCCCCGCTATCTGCAAAATACACCCGCAGGTTATGTGTTCAGTACTCCGCAGGATATGGGTATTTGGTTACAGTTCTTACTGCACCGGCAGCCTTTAAGTAACAACAAAGGTGATGGCGATGAACAGCGGTCTGCGTTATACGCGGCACTGGAGCAGGCAAAGCGCCCTTACGGTGGCAATGGTGACGCGGGGTACGCTTATGGTTGGGATGTGAAAACCGATATAACCACGAGCTGGAGTCATCCGGGTCAGAACCCCAATGCCACAGCCTATGTCGCGTTTGATCCGAAAGCTGGCGTGGCTGTTTCCCTGTTAGGTAACAGCAACAGCCCCCAAGTGATTCAATTAGGGCAGGCAATATTCGAACACCTGCGTGGTGCTTCTGCGAAAGGTTTGCCGGAAAATTTCCCCGTTGATGATGGGGACTGGATTTCCACGGTGGCGGCTGTGATTTTCTGGCTGGGTGGGATACTGCTTTTCGTGGCGGTTATGTATAAAAGGGAGAACAGGGATAAAGGCGGTCGCGATGGAGCAAGTGTTCTGGCGAGTCGTGTGGAGACGGCGATCATACAAGAGAGTTTTGTCCGATCCGCAGAAAGCATCGCTGAAAAACCGGTCTGGCGCGCTTTTCTCAGTCGGCTTATCGTGCAGAACGTGGCTCTTGTGTCCGTGCTGGCGATTACACCGCCGTTATTGTTGGGGTTAAGCTGGACAAATCTGCGGGTTTGGGGGCCGTTAAGCCTGCCCGTGGCTGCCGTGGGGCTGCTGTTCTTGGTCAACGCGGTCAGCCTGTTCTTTTTTCTGCTGACGCAGCGCAGCGGCAGATATACCAGCAAGACTTTTTCCTCGTTGATGATTGCGAAAGTCGTCGGTCTGACGGTCATTTCCGGGCTGCTCAATTCCGCATTGGTTTTATTCATCATTCAGGCTATTGATAGCCCGCCTGCGTATTTTCTGTACAGTGCTATTCTGCTGTTCAGCTGTATTTACTTCTACATTTCCGCCCGTAAAGCAGCTGAACAGCAGATCATGCGCTTTGGACATGCCTTCGTGCAGGGCTGGCGGATGGAGATCATCCGGAAACTGCTGGCGTCGGATTACAAAAACATCGAACAGCTATCTTCGGGGAAAATACAGTCCGTCGTTGGGGAAAATTCGCAAGAATTAGCGAAAAGCGTTCTGGCTTTCGTGCCTTTCTTTGCCAACTTACTGACGATCATCTTTTTGTTCACTTATTTGATGGTGTTTAAGTCACCTGTAGCCACTTCTGTGCTGTTGGCCTGCGCTTTGCCCATGATCGTGCTTTATTACTGCATTTCTGAACGAGCCAATCGCATTATGCCTCAAGCATTAAGTACCCGTAGCGAATTTATGGATACCGTGGAGGATTTGCAGAAAGGCTATAAAGGACTGCGGCGTGAAGCGGTAAAACGCAGTTTCTATCGCCATGCTCAGGGCGTGTCGGATCGTTTTAAGGCATTGAGGATTCAGTACGATCTCGGCTTTTTAAATGCCTTCTTTATCGGAGAGTCATTGCTCACCATTTTACTGGTTGCGGTGGCGTTGATGTTCCCGCTCCTGATCCCCCATTTTGACGGTAATGTATCGAAAGAATATCTGATCATTCTGCTGTACCTCATCGGGCCGCTTAACGCGGTAATGTCGGCCATGCCTGAACTCATCAGGCTGAAAAGCCTGATGAATAATATGGTGATGTTCAGTCAGTCAATTCAGGCCGATTCTCCGGCGGAGGTGATGCCGAAAATTCAGGATGTGAAAACGCTCGAACTGTCTGCGGTGTATTTTCACTATCCGGCGACGGGAGGAGAGTGCTTCGGTGTAGGGCCAATTTCATTGAAAGCAGAAAGTGGAAAAAGCTATTTTCTGACCGGTGGCAATGGCTCCGGTAAGAGTACGCTGGCTATGATTCTGGCGGGTTTGTACGCACCTGAGCGGGGAACGGTCAGGATAAATGGTGAAGAGGCTTCCCAGCATCAGTTGCTGGAACAAACACGGGCGATCTTCAGCGACAATTGGTTATTCAAACGGGTTTATGACCCTGCGTTATTGCCGTTGCGGGAGGCTGTCAACCAGAACATCGCGTTGTTGGGATTGACGCAAAAAGCAACACTTCTGAGTGATGGTGCTTTCGACAACATCAAATTATCAACGGGTCAGCGCAAACGTCTTTCGTTGGCCATGCTGTTGGCCGATCCCAGCCCTCTGGTCGTTCTGGACGAATGGGCGGCGGATCAGGACCCTCGTTCTAAGGCCCGATTTTACAAGGAATGGCTTCCTATGTTGAAAGCCCAGAATCGTATCGTGTTTGTCGTGACCCATGATGACGAATATTTTTCGGAAGCAGATGTTCTGATCACAATGAAAAATGGTCAGCTCATTGAGTTAAAGGGAGAGAGTTATGCTTAATCAGTTGCTGTCAGAAAATCATTTTGATCATTCCAACCAGAGCCGGGCGCCAAAGGACACTATCCTGAATTGTTGTATTCATGAACTGTTTGAGCGGCAGGTAGAAAAAACACCGGATGCGGTTGCCGTTCGATTCGGGGAGCAGTCACTCTCTTATGCAGAATTAAACCGCAGAGCGAACCAACTGGCCCGATTCCTCAGAGACGATTTGCACGTTGGCCCGGATACATTGGTCGGTGTGTGTGTGGAGCGCAGCATAGAAATGGTGGTTGCGTTGCTGGCGGTATTGAAAGCCGGAGGAGCCTACGTACCTCTTGACCCTCACTATCCTGCTGAAAGGCTCGACTACATGCTGCATGACGCTGCCCCCCGTGCTTTGTTGTCTCATGGCGCGGTGCCGGCTGGGGTTCGCGCGCTGCTGGATCAATACGCGATGAGCACAAATGTCAGCGTGATCGATTTGGAGGCCGATGTCTCGCAGTGGTCCGGGCAAAACAGTGATAATTTGCATCCGGCGGATAACGGGCTGACTTCTTCCCATCTGGCGTATGTTATCTATACCTCTGGCTCAACCGGGCGGCCAAAGGGTGTGATGAACCAGCACGTTGGCGTCGTCAATCGTTTGGTATGGATGCAAAAGGCCTATCGGTTGAATGCGAGTGATGCCGTTCTGCAAAAAACACCCTTTAGTTTCGATGTGTCCGTCTGGGAGTTCTTCTGGCCCCTGATGTACGGCGCCCGTCTGGTGGTGGCAAAACCTGAGGGACATAAAGATCCGGCTTATCTGAGCGCGTTGATTCAAGAACATCGGATAACTACCCTGCATTTTGTACCGTCAATGTTATCCGCCTTTTTGGATCAGGCTCCGTCAGAAGTTGACGATTGCCTGCAACGCGTGTTTTGCAGCGGTGAAGCACTGCCGGCGCGCAGTATGCATCGGTTTCGGGAGCGTTTTGCTAAGGTCGAATTACATAACCTGTATGGGCCGACCGAAGCGGCCATTGACGTCACCGCCTGGAATTGCTGCCTTGATGAAACGGATAGCTTGATCCCGGAAAATGTGATCCCGATAGGTAAACCGATTGATAACATTCAGATTTATATCCTCGATGCTGACGGCCAACCGTGCCCGGTCGGTGTGGCGGGTGAGCTTCACATTGCCGGTGTGGGCGTGGCGCGCGGATATCTGAACCAGCCCGAACTAACAGCGGAAAAATTCATCAAAAATCCCTTTAGTCCGGCATTAAATGGCGTCATGTACCGAACGGGGGATCTGGCTCGGTATTTACCCAGCGGCGACATTGAATATCTGGGACGTAATGACTTTCAGGTCAAGTTACGTGGCTTCCGTATTGAACTGGGTGAAATTGAAGCACGTCTGATGAAGCATCCGGCCGTACGCGATGCCGTTGTGCTGGCGCAGGGCGAGAGTGCGGAAGATAAACGCTTGGTTGGATTTGTCATTGCCGCGGAACGCGCCTTACAGCGCCAGTCCAGAGAGAGCGTGAAAGAGAGTATTCAACGGCTTATCAACGATACGGTGCCCGATTACATGAGGCTTGCCGCTATTGTTATTGTCAGCGGATTTCCTTTATCCGCCAGCGGTAAAATTGACCGCAAGTCCTTTCCGGTGATCACTTTTGATGAATTCACAGCACAAGACGTTGAACCGCCGAAAAATGCGTTGGAGCAAACCTTGGTTGAGGTGTGGAGTGAGCTGCTCGGCGTTAAAAACATCGGCAGAAACGCCCACTTTTTTAACTTGGGCGGCCACTCTCTACTGTCTCTGAAAATGGTACTGGCGCTGCGTCGTCGTGGACTCTTTGTGGATGGCTACACGCTGTATCAGTATCCCGTATTGTCCGAACTGGCGACACAGTTGCAGGTGTCCGATCCACAGGAAACCCGCTCTGACATGGCGGAATGCTCTATGGTGGAAGCGTCCGCCTGGGCGCAACTCAGCCAAAAAGAAATCGACGTTCTGACTGCCGCCATTCCCGGAGGCCTCACCAATATCCAAGATATTTATCCTTTGGGGGCATTGCAGCAGGGGATGCTCTATCACTATCTGACGAATTTGGCGGGAGATCCCTATGTGCTTTGGCAGGTCGTCCGTTTCCGCAATGCAGACTTGCTGCACGCTTATGTTAACGCCCTGCGCGGCACGATTGCCCGTCACGATACGTTTCGGGTCAGCGTTCATTATAAAGGACTTAGCCAGCCGGTGCAGGTGGTTTGGCGGGACGCTGAATTGACGGTGGAAGAGCTGAAACCCACGATGGATTGCGATGATCCGTTGGTCATCTTGAAACAGCATTGCGATCCCGCCATGCTGCGTTTTGATATCACTAAAGCACCTTTGCAGCGTTGTCTTTATTGCTATGACCCGAAACGGGACGAATGGGTATTGCTGCATTTGATCCATCATATGACGGTGGATCACACGACGGTAGAAAAGATGCAGCAGGAAATAGAAGCGCAACTGAGTTCAGAACCGCCTGCTCCGATTGTGCCCATATCGTTCAGGCAGGTGAACGCGGATCTTGTCCGTGCAACTGGCGCGGAAGCGCAAAAAGCATTCTTTGACGCTATGTTGCGGGATTATGAGCCGACTCCGGCACCGTTTGGTGCCGGTGAATACTTAGGGGGCAACGCGGTGGTGGTGGAAGCCTGGCGACCGCTGCAAGAACGTTTATGTAGTCAGATACGCCAACAAGCCAAAGCACACGGTGTCAGTGCGGCCGCAGTTTTTCATCTGGCTTGGGCGAAAGTGATCGCCTGCCTGACCGGATGCAACGATGTCGTTTTCGGTACTGTCTTACTGGGGCGCATGTTTGCAGGTGAAAACGCTGAAAACATCATGGGGCCGTTTATCAATACGCTGCCGATCCGGATACGTCTGGATAACCTTGCTGTTTTTGAGTGTCTTTGGAATGCTCAGGATACTCTGACGCAGCTGGTCAGGCATGAACAGGCGTCATTAGCGCTGGCACAGAAATCAGTACAGACACAGGGAACAGCGCCTCTGTTCACTTCATTGCTGAATTATCGTCACAGTGAAGTGCGCAATATTCCTTCGGCAGATCCTTTTCAGGCAATGAATCCTTCCTCCATAAATGGAGTCAGTTATTCCGGCAGTATGGAGAGAACCCATTATCCGGTTTCCGTCAATATTGATGATTTCACCAACGATTTTGTTATTAATGCACAGGCCGAACAGGGGCTTGATCCTGAACTTATCTGTGACTACTTGCAGACAGCGTTACAGGAAATTGTCACCGCGCTGGAAAGCGCACCAGAGAGAAGAATTGGTCGGATTCATGTCTTGCCGGCGCAGGAAAAAGATAAATTGCTGTGGCAATGGAATCAGACCGAATCTGATTTTCCGCGACAGACTTGCCTCCATACCCTGATTGAGGATCAGGTGCGTCGGACGCCGGATGCTATTGCGGTGGTGTTCGAAGACCAAGTGCTGAGTTATGTGCAATTGAACCAGAAAGCGAACCAACTGGCCCGATTCCTCAGAGAAGATTTGCACGTTGGCCCGGATACATTGGTCGGCGTGTGTATAGAACGCAGCATAGAAATGGTGGTTGCGCTGCTGGCGGTACTGAAAGCCGGAGGAGCCTACGTACCTCTTGACCCTCACTATCCTGCTGAAAGGCTCGACTACATGCTGCATGACGCCGCTCCCCGTGCGTTATTGTCTCATGGTGCGGTGCCGGCTGGGGTTCGCGCTCTGCTGGAGAAATATGCGATGAGCGCGAATATCAGCGTGATCGACTTGAAGGCAGATGCATTGCAATGGTCCGGGCAAAAAGCTGATGACTTACATCCAACTGACAGCGGACTGACTTCTTCCCATCTGGCGTATGTGATCTATACCTCTGGATCAACGGGACGACCAAAGGGCGTGATGAACCAGCACGTTGGCGTCGTCAATCGTTTGGTCTGGATGCAAAAGGCCTATCGGCTGAATGCGAATGATGCTGTTCTGCAAAAAACACCCTTCAGTTTCGATGTGTCCGTCTGGGAGTTCTTCTGGCCCCTGATGTACGGTGCCCGTCTGGTGGTAGCAAAGCCTGAGGGACATAAAGATCCGGCTTATCTGAGCGCCTTAATCCAAGAGCACCGGATAACTACCCTGCATTTCGTGCCGTCGATGCTGTCCGCCTTTTTGGATCAGGCACCGCCAGAAGTGGGTGATTGCCTGCAACGCGTGTTTTGCAGCGGTGAAGCACTGCCGGCTCGCAGTGTGCATCGGTTTCGGGAGCGTTTTGCCAAGGTCGAATTACATAACCTGTATGGGCCGACCGAAGCGGCCATTGACGTCACCGCCTGGAATTGCTGCCTTGATGAAACGGATAGCTTGATCCCGGAAAATGTGATCCCGATAGGTAAGCCGATTGATAACATTCAGCTTTATATCCTCAATGCTTACGGTCAGCCGTGCCCGGTCGGTGTGGCGGGTGAGCTTCACATTGCCGGGGTGGGCGTGGCGCGCGGCTATCTGAACCAGCCCGAACTGACAGCGGAAAAATTCATCAGAGATCCCTTTAGTCCGGCATTAAATGGCGTCATGTACCGAACGGGGGATCTGGCTCGGTATTTACCCGGCGGCGACATTGAATATCTGGGACGTAATGACTTTCAGGTCAAGTTACGTGGCTTCCGCATTGAATTGGGTGAAGTGGAAGCGGCGTTGTTATCGCATGACAGCGTGAAAGAGTGTGTGGTGCTGGTGCGTGAGGATGTGCCGGGCGATGCTCGTCTGGTTGCCTATGCGACCCCTGCTTCCGGCTACGTCGATCAGGTTCCGGAGGAGCGGAGTCAAACGCTGAGAATGCACTTACAGACGAATCTGCCCCTATTTATGGTGCCGTCTCACTTGCTTTGGCTTGATGCGTTTCCTCTCACTGCGAATGGAAAACTGGATCGTAAAGCGTTGCCATCTCCTGCTGATGCCCCGATGGGGCAAACAATAACCGTACAGCCTCCACAGGAAGGAACGGAAACTCAATTAGCCCAGTTGTGGGCCGAGTTACTCAATCTCAATCCCAATGCGATCGGACGTCAATCTCACTTTTTTGAAGCCGGAGGGCATTCATTACTGGCTGTCGCTCTTATGGCGCGGATACAGCAAGCGTTCAGCGTGTCATTGCTGCTGAGTGCGATAGTGGAACACTTGGATTTGGCTTCGCAGGCCGAGCTTATCGAGACTGAAATAGAAAAAGGAAACGCAGCAAGGGAAAACGGGGAGCGAGCGCATTTAACCGAGCCAATCGAACCGACGCCTGTCGAGCAGATCCGGGCGTTACCAACGCAAAAAGCCATATATAAAGCAGTAAAACTTAATCCTCAAGACTTAAGCAATAACAGTTTTCTCGCGTTGTCGTTCGACGATGATGTGGAGCCGGATCTTAAACAACTGCGTAATCTATTGCAGTCGGTACTTTCCCGTCATGAAAGCCTCCGGGCGCAATTTGTTCTTACAGGCGATGAACTCTATTTGCGCCCTGCCAAGCGTTTTTTATTCCGGCTGGAGAAACGTCAAACTCTTGGCGCTCTGGAAGAAGATCTGCGCGATTTTATCCGCCCGTTCTCGCTGGAAGATGGTATGAATGTTCGCGGTCGGTGGGTTGTTGATGGGCGGCATCCGCTTTTGCTGTTGGATTTTTCCCACGCCTGTATTGATGGTTCTGGTCTGATGCAAATACTCAGCGAGTTAGCCACTGAAAATGACCCTGCTCCTTCGGGAACCCGTCTGGCAACTTATTCTGAGCTTTTCTACAGCCGTGAATTTACCACTCTGCGACAAGAACACGCGGACTTCTGGCGAACGCAGTTACAGGAGTGGTCGCCCCTTGTGCATGCGCAGGACACCGAGTCAGTCACGCACACTTGCCTGATTACGCTCGACACAGGGCTTAAAGGGCAGATTGAAACGCTCACGTCACGATTAAAGATCAGCGTTCCTGAATTCTTTATGGCCGCATTCTTGTTGTTTAAAGCCCGTCTGGATTATCAGCCCGCTCAACGCAATCCGCACGATCAACTGACGTCCATGATCTTTCATGGTCGGGACAGGTTGGATCAACAGACGGTCATCGTGCCATTGATGTCGGTTCTGCCCGTGCGGGTAAGGTTGCGGGGCGAGACGATGGAACCGGAGATGCTTCATGAAGTGAGCATAGCGGTGCGCGCGGCCTGTCGTCATTACCTGTTTGATGCCGAAGAATTGACGGTACGGTATCCGGCGCTGGCTAAACAGGTATTATCCCCCACGTCTTTTTTCGGTTACTTCCAGAAAGAGGGCTTTGACGGCCGTATTGCAGGCCGGCTCTGCCGGCAGCTGGAAACGCCCAATGTTGCAGGCGGGCAATCGCACTGGAATCTGACCTGCGAAATTGCCGAGCATACCACGGGCTTTGACGTTCATCTGGAAGCGCTCTCGTTCAGTACAGGAAGCGACGCAGGAAATTGGGAAGCGCTGTTTAAGTCGATTGTGCAAAGTGCGCTGAGTGTCGGGTGATATGAAAATAAAGCAGGAAATTGCGGAAATGCACACTAATGATCCCATTGTGATGAATGCAAGAAAACAAGCATTAAAAGATTATGTTCGCCAACAACTGGATGCCGGATATCAGGGATGTCCCTTTTTTGTGTCTCGGCTGGCGGCCTCGGGGATGAACACAGAGGTTGTCACGACGTCATTCACTCTTGCCGAACCACTGAACAGCAGAATTTTCACTATGGCGGCGTCTCCGCTGCATCGTTTGTCGCTGTTTTCCGCCTGCATCAAGTATCTCGCCTTTTTGCACAGCCGGGAGCCGGAAGGGAGCTTGATTTGGGCGATCGGGGCGCAAGATAGGTCGGGCAACGGAACACCGGCGGTTTTGTCCAATGACCCTCCCGCCGGAGTTTATCTCGTCCCAGCTAAATGGCATCTGACGGAAACGGAGCTGACACAACCGGTAAAACGGCTGTTTGGTGAGGAGCTTGCGCAATGGAAGCGAATAGCCGCGTTGACGTCCGGCATGCCTTTGCAATCGGCGTCTTCTGTTATGTCGCAATCGCCGCAAGTGTTGGTAGGTTACTCTGAAACACAGACACCCTTTGAGGGAACAGATACGGCGCATTATTCACTGAGTATCTGGATCGAAGCCTGTCCCCAAAAGACCTGTCTGCATATGAGATTCGATTCGCAGAGGGTGGACGCAGAACTGACATCGCTTCTGATGGATCGCTTGACCTTGTTATTGAACAGCATGGTATTCGAGCCAAACTCCCCGCTCGCGTCGATGCCCTGGATGCCGGTGCAAGAGCGGGAGAGAATCGCTGCGCTGTCCGCCCCCGTACCCGCGCAGCCACTGAGGTACAAAAATGTGGAGCAGGCCATGACCGCCTCCATGCGCGACAGAGCTGAAACCCAGTTTCTGGAGGTCGGTGATCAGACCGTTAACTTTAAACAGTTGGAGCAGTACACGGCTATTTTGTTGACCGATCCTAATTTGCCACAATGGGAATCGTTAGGCGACTGTGTGCTTATTGTCGGCGCCAAGGGAGTGGAAATCACACTCGCCGCAATGGCATGTATGCGTATCGGTAAGCCGTTCTGCCTGCAATCCCACAGCGCGCCTGAAAGCCAGTTATTGGACATCATCGAGCTGCATAACACCAAGGTGGTTCTGCTACAGGAAAGTTGCGGTGAGATGGCCGAACTCTTTCGCGCTCAGGGCTGTCAGGTCGTTATGCTGCCTTATTATGTACCGGATGCGCCAGTCAGGCTGACGCATCGAACGGAGATGTCTGTTCTGGCGGCGTTGCTGCGCAAAGGTGAGGCAGTCAATCCCGACGACCCATTGTGTGTGGTGATGACCTCCGGCAGTGAGGGCAAACCGAAAGGCTGTATCAATACTCACAAAGCCTTACTTAATCTCAGTGCTGAAAAACAAGCCCTGTATCACACCGCCGGCTCCAGAGTTGCCTCCGTAGCGAATCATACTTTTGATTATTTCGTACTGGAATGTGTGCAGTGTCTGACTCAGGACATCGTGCTGGTCATGCCGCCGGAAGAAGCGCGTTCAGACGCTGGAAAATGCGTCAGATTTCTGCGGGAAAGCCGCATCGATTTATTGTTCACCACGACCGTGCTGGCGGAATACATCATGGAGCAGGGAGATATTCCTAACTTGCGGCAATTGTATTTTGGCGGCGAAAGTCTGAGAACGTTTCAAAAAAATAATTACGAGCTGTTTAATGTATACGGCCCCAGTGAAACCGGCGTTCTGACAACTTATTTATCCATAGTGCGTAATGACCAGAAAGTCACTATCGGTAAACCGTTCGGCGGCTGCCAGTGTGTTGTGGTATTTCCCGATACCTTAGAACCCTGTCCTATCGGTGTATCGGGTGAGTTGTTGATAGGAGGAGCCGGCGTTGGGGCGGGCTACATAAATCGCCCTGATCTCACTGAAAAGGCGTTCATAGATCTGGATACGGAATGGTTGAAGGGGAAATATTATCGCAGCGGTGATCTCTGTTGCTGGAATGTTCAGGGTGAGATTGAAATTGAAGGAAGGCGTGATCGCCAACTGAAAGTGAACGGTTTCCGCATCGAATTGGATGCCATTGAAAAAAACATCTTAGATCTGCCGACGGTGGCTCAAACGGCAGTGATTGGCATAGAAGACCAGCGGGGGCACACTCACGTAGGTGCTTTTATCGTAACGACGGACAGTGGGGTCACGGAACAAAACGTCAGAGAGGCGTTATTAAGCCGGATGCCCGCTTATATGGTGCCAAGTCAGGTGATTCTGGTAGCGGAATTACCGCTGACGCGCAATGGCAAACTGAATCGACAAGGGCTAAAACAGGCGTTTGGCAAGGCGATGAACGGTAAAGTTGTCCGGCCTGACGGGGCAACCCAAGAATGGCTGGCAGCCTGTTGGGCGCGGTATTTGGAGTTGGATGTTGACACCTTGTCGGTAGACAAAAGTTTTTTCTCTCTGGGGGGTCATTCGTTACGGGCTGCAAGGGTTCTGGCGGAGATTCAACATGAATTTGGGCAGGCTGTCTCTTTGTTGGAATTTTTTCAAAACGATACGATTGAGGCACTTGCGAAAACAATCGACGCCAGACGAACCGGCGGTGACAGCATGGTGACGGAGAGTTTCTCAAATCTGCTGGAAACCGCACCTCAGTTTGCGGTTGACGGGCGTGGGCCGTTATCGGCACAAGAAGTTCGGCTTTATGCAGAATATCGTCTGCATCCAGAATCACAGGCTTATATTTTGGCGCTGGAGATCCCGCTATCCCATGACCTCTTTCCTGATGCAGTGAAACAAGCCCTACAGGCTCTAATTGACCGCCACGATATTTTGCGTACCCGATATCGTATTGATAGTGAAGGTATTCCCTATGCTGAGATATTACCGTCTCTGCCGGTTGACAGGGTACTGATCGATGATCGGAATCAGTGGTTGCAGATGCGGACGCAGGCTTTCGAGTTGGGAGAAGCCCCTTTGTTGAGAGGCTGTCTACAGGAAATAAACACAGAGCACGCCTGTTTGCAGTTACAGATCCACCATATTTTAGTGGACAAACCTTCGTTGGAGATCCTACAGCGTGAGTTTCAGCAATTGCTGGCGCACGAATCGTTGTCTTGCGTGGCACTGAGTTACAGGCACTACGCAATGGCATTAGCGGATGCCCGTCAACGCCCGGTCTGGACACAGGCTGAGGCATTCTGGGTAGACTATCTTGAAGGGCTGGAATTCGATCCGTTCGGACATGGCGCGGTGGATGCAGGTGGCAAGGTGAAAACCCTATCCTGGCATCTATCGGCCGCAGATATGGCAGCAGTGAAACATCTTTGCGGAGCCGTCAACGTGACTCCGGCCATGTTTTTCCTGTCGGTGTGGGGGCTTACTGTGGCGCGCGAAGGGGGAAGTCATGCCTTTTCCATTTCAGTGGCGAATGCATTTCGCCCAAAAAATGCGCTGGAGACCGTGGGTATGTTCGTCTCGTTATCCCCTTGCGCGTTTCGTTTTGATAAGCCGACAGCAACCTTTGACCGATTTATTAAGAAATTGGCCGATGAGCAGTGGCGTATGGTGGATCAGCTTTTTTTTCCGGTTGAAGAGGCTTTTGCATTGCTCAGCCGTGATCCCAGGATGTTTGGCAGCAATCCACTGCTTAATGTCGCTTATTCCTATCTTGACGCAGCAGATCATGAAGCGCCGGATGCAGACGATTTATCGCTGGAAGCGCATGGGCCGCTCAATCTTACCGTCAGCCATCGTACGCAAGGTATACAAAAGACACAAAGTTGCCGATTGACACTGGAATATCAGATCGAGGCTTTCCCTGATTCACAAATAGAAGCCATCGCAACCGGCTATCAGGAAATTTTGCGGCAGATCTTGAGTCACGCTCCTTCCATTTTGCAGATTGATGAGCTGATGGTGTCTGCTGATGCAGTTAAAAAGGCCTTTCGGCCAGTACAACGACGTGCGTCGTATCGCCAAATCGATGCCATGCTGATTAATGGGTTTCTGACATTGACCGACCGTCCCGCAGTGATTGATGAAGAAGGCATCATGACTTGGGAAGAATTCGCTGCATTAACCGCTGCATATATGCAGGTTCTAAATCAGGGGACGATTCGACGGGCACTCATTTTAGGACGTCAGGGGCGTCAATTACAGGCATTTCTGGCGGCGTGTTTCCTGACGCATACCACTTATCTGGCACTCGAAACGGGGACGCCGGAGGAGCGTATTAACGAAGTGATCCGCCATGCAGAGCCGGATCTTGTGATCATGCACGGAGCGGAAATTGACGCGGCGGCGGTGTCAGAGATGGGTGTGCAATTGCAGGATAATAATCTGCTTGCTCCTGTTTCCATTAATTGGCAAGGCTTTCACAGCCTGAAGTCCTGCGACGATAATCCTATCGCATGGATATTGTACAGTTCCGGGACTACCGGCAAACCCAAAGGCATCTGTGTTGCCGCGCATACGGCGGCGCAGTATGTGGATTCACTCGTCAATAAGCTGGGGTTAAAGCAAGAATTGCAGACAACGCCGCAGGGATTGCGGATTGTGCAACAGTTCTCGCCCAGTTTTGACGGTTATCTTGAAGAAGTTCTGCTCGCTTGGGCGTTGCAGGGAACAAGTGTGGTCGCTGACCGTTACAGTTTATTGGATGAACGCAAGGTGAGGGCGTTTTTACTTCGCTACTGCCCTGATGTCATTTCTGCGGCTCCGGCTCTTTTCTCAGCCTGGAACCGTATGCCAGAGTTGGCACCTTTGCCCAAGATCTGCATTAGTGGTGGTGATTTTCTCGCTGCCGGAGATATCAGCCAATTACTCGAACGTACACAGATTTGGAACAGTTATGGCCCCACAGAGACCTGCATTGCTGTATCGATGGTGAACTGCACTCAGTTGGCGTCAGGCGCGGCACTTTCCATCGGAGAACCCTTCGAACATGCCGCTTTTGCCGTGATCGATCAGGATGGCGGCCGGCTTCGGATCGGTCAATGGGGAGAACTGGTCATTTATGGGGATTTTGAGCGTCACGGTTATCTGAATGACCCGGCGCTGACTGCAAGTAAATTTGGCCGGGACGTTCAGGGAACGTTCTTCCGTACCGGCGATTTAGCGATGGCGGACAAAAACGGCCTGTTTTACCTCAGAGGGCGAATGGATGATAGCTGTAAAGTGCGAGGGAATTTCATCGGCTTGGGCGAATTGGAAAACCGAGCCGGACAGTATCCTGATGTGATTGCGGCGGGTGCCGCAGTGGCGTTCGCCGGAACACCGGAGGCCTGTCTGGTACTGGCGATTGAAGGAAAAGAGAATATACAGTCGGATCTGCAACAGTATCTGGCGCGACATTATCCCCGTTCCCACTTGCCGTCGGCGATATTTCCGCTGGCGTCTTTGCCGCGAACCGAAATAGGCAAGCTGGATCGGCAGCGGATCGTGGCACGGTTTCTGGAATGGCGTGAAAACACGCACCAAACACAGGAGGAGCAGGTAGCAACAATGAGCGAGGGAGTGCAAAAATTAATCGCCTGCTGGAGGACATGTTTGGGATATAAAGGGGAGTTGACACAGGATTCTGACTTCTTTCTGGTATCCGGATCATCCCTGAGTGCCGTGCGACTGGCTAATCAACTGGAAACGCTGTTCAACGTGACATTCAGCCCCGTCGATGTGTTCCGCAATGCCACGATCGGCGGGCAATGGTCGCTGATCAACGCACGGCAGGGAGCGGATGACACAATGCCAGTGAAATTGTTACAAGAGCGTTTTCTGAACGCCGATGATCCTAACATTGCCAAACTGATACTGTTGCCGCCGGCGTTAGGGGGATTGATTGAATTGCAGGCGCTGGCGGACAAATTGGCCGGTCGCGTCACCGTGTCTGTTTTAACAACGGAACCCCGCGATGTTGAAAACCTGTCAGTGCAGGAATTTAAACAGGCGTTGCTAGATGCTCTGACATCGCACATTAAAGCGCAGGGCATACACCCGTCACGCTCACTGTGGTTGGGCGGCTATTCCCTTGGGGCGGAGATGCTGGTGGCATTGCTGGCGCAACAAGCGGAACTATCGCAGCCATCGCAGCATTTTTCCCAATACATAGACAAATTGGTATTTCTCGATCCTAACCTGCGCACCGATATTTTTGCGGGGGATGAGCTGTATGCAGAGTTCGTTGAGTTCTTTCGCGATGTTAATCGGTTGGCTTTTGATTGTGCAGGTTTTGATGCCGATATGGATGTTGAAACATTGCGGCGGCAGTTTCCTTCGCTCTATCAGGAGTGGCGCTATTACCAATTACAGCATCAGATCCTTGAAAACAAGACATTTTATGAGCGGATTCTGGCTCTGCCATCAGAAAATCTCCCTGTCGCGATGTTCTTTTCCGACGATGCAGACGAAGCCGGTATTGATGGACTTACGCAAAAAATGAAAGGGTGCTGCACCGTCCGGCGTAAAAGCGGTGATCACGCTGAATTCGTTAAGCAATTAACGTCCGATGACTTTATCGATCTGGAACAGGGTAAGACATTATGCGTACAGAAATAAGAGAAGATTTGGATATCGCTGTCATCGGTTTATCAGGCCGGTTTCCGGGAGCAGGGAATTACAGTGAGTTCTGGCGAAATTTACTGATGGGCGTGGATGGGATCTCCCGCTTTACGGCAGAAGAATTGCTTAAAGCAGGGCATGATGCCGGCAAGATACGTCATAAAGACTTCGTGCCGGTTAACGGAGTACTGGAAGGTGCACAGTATTTCGATGCGGAGTTCTTCGGCTACAGTCAGGCAGAAGCGGCGCTTTTGGATCCGCAAACCCGTTTGATGATGGAGTGCGTTTGGCATGCTTTAGAGAACGCCGGCGTCGATCCGGACAAACGGAGTCGTAATATCGGGCTGTTTCTGGGGGCGCGTAGTTCGGTGCAGTGGACGATGCAGGCGATGTTGTCTGAACAGGTTGAGAATACAGGCGGCTTTCTTGCCTCCCAATTGTCCAATAAAGATGCGATGAGTACGCTAATCTCCTGGAAGTTAGGACTGGAAGGCCCCAGTTTCACCTTGCAGACCGCCTGTTCAACCAGTTTGGTCAGTGTCCATCAGGCCGTGCAGAGCTTGTTGAGTGGTGAATGTGATTTCGCCGTTGCCGGCGGAGTCAGCCTGCTGTTACCGCAGCAAAACGGGCATACCTATCAAGACGGGATGTTATTTTCGAAAGACGGCAAGACCAGAGCGTTTGACGCGGAGGCTACCGGCAGCGTGTTCGGTAGCGGACTCGGCGCGGTAGTATTGCGGCGGGCGGGAGATGCTATTGCGGATAACGATCCTATCTGGGCGATCCTCAAAGGCTCTGCCATTAACAACGATGGTGCCCGCAAGGTAGGCTACACCGCGCCTAGCGTTAAAGGGCAGGCGGAAGTGATTCGCTCTGCTTTGCAGATGGCAGAGGTAGACGCGGCGGATCTGGATTTCATCGAGTGTCATGGCACGGCGACCTCTTTGGGAGACAGCATCGAATTTATGGCGTTGCGTGAGGTTTTCAACGAAAGAGGATCTTCCGCCAGTGCAGAGGAGACACTCAATCAATGTGCATTGGGTACCGTTAAAACCAACATCGGGCATCTGGATTCTGCCGCGGGTATCGCGGGTTTCATTAAGATGGTATTGGCACTCAGACATGGCATGATACCGCCCACGCTGCATTTCCAACGGCCGAATCCTCAATTGGAATTTGAACACTCCCCGTTTTATGTCAATACCCGCGCTGAACTGTGGCCGTCAAACCAAGGGAAATTGAGAACCGGTGGCGTCAGCAGTTTTGGTATTGGCGGAACCAATGCGCATATGGTGTTACAGCAATATGTGCTCCCTCCGCAGACCATGAAGACAAGCGGCGGTGACAAAGTACCCGGAGTCTGTTTTTTTCCGTTTTCAGCAAAAAACAGCACTTCTCTGGCACGGCAACTGGAATCAGTATCCCAGTGGTTGGTTTCACAGCCCGATCCGGATTTATCCGCGCTGTCCCATACCTTGGGCAAACGGCACAGTTTTCCGTATCGAGCCGTGTTTGCGGCAGATTCGAAGTTTGCTCTGATGCAGCAAATTGAACGCTATCTGGCACCGGATGAACAGACGGAGAGTCTGGCGCTGGTTCGGCAAGTCCTGGAAACGACATCGCCGGATAGTCTCTCAGAGAATTTTGCTGCTATCAGCGACTGGGTATCCGGTCAGACAAAAGAGCTTGAGAAATGTCTTTTCAGCCCCGGTAACGGACAACCGTTGATGGATGTCCCCGGATACGCTTTCATTCGCGAGGAGCATGGAATCGGACACATTACAGATAAAATCTGGTCGCAGATTGCCGATATCGTCGCGGCACCTGATGGCAAAGATCTGTCTAAAAATACGGCGGGTCTGCTAACACCATTCTGGAAACCTCTACGCTTGCCGGCACAACCGATGTCGGAGGTGAAGCCGGATACCGTGCTGCTGGTTGACCAGACGTTAGCGTCTCTTGCGAGCGGGTTGGCAGACAACAGTCAGATTGAGGTTGTCAGTCTGGATATGCTGTGTCCGGTACGGATGCGGAACGTTCTGGCAAAATTGTCTAGTGGTTCGCAAATAACAGGTTCGCAAAAGAACCCGTCTCTGGTGTTGTCGCTGGCGTTTCCGACAGAGGGTTTTTCTTTTGCGCCAGCGTCACTCCAAATTTTATCTGAATTAGGCCGGGCGCTTGCGGAGACTGATTTCTCCGTGTTTACTTCCGTGCATATTTATTTGATCGCGCCCGCTTTCTCCATGACCGGCGATAATGGATATCTGGCTGAATCTGTATTGACGGTGGCGGCTCTTAAAGCGTTAGCGTTAGTGATACCTCAGGAGATTCCCGGTGTCAGTTGTGCGTTTCTGAGCATTCAGAATCCCAGTACAGATTGGACGCCCGCCGCGCTGACCAGACTGCTGCAAACTCCGTTGCACGGGCCTCTGAAACTTAATGATGAGGGGTTGTTTGTTGAAGATTTCCGTTGTCCGGATGCGGAAGAAAATGACGTGTTGGATGCGGCGTATTTCAGCGGAAAAACTTACGTCATTACGGGTGCTGGCGGCAGGATGGCCAAGGCGATGGCACGGGTGATCGCACGACGTTTTCAGGGACGGTTGGCACTAATCAGTCGCCAGCCTGCGGACTCTCCTGCCATGAGGAGTTTACAGGAAGAGTTGAAGGACGCGGGCGCTGAGGCGGTGGAGATTTTTCCGTATGCACTGGAATCGGAAGCCGACGCATTGGCGCTGTTTGAGTCCATTCGCCGTCGTTTTGGGGAGATCAACGTGGTTCTTCACGCCGCTGGCGTCACGGATGGTGATTCCTTTTCCCCTCTGGTTCAACTCAATGCCGACCATTATTGCACGCAACTCGCGCCAAAAGCTCAGGTGGCGGCAGTACTCGCCAACGTATTCGAAAGCATTCCCGTTGAATATTGCTTCGTGACATCTTCGATGTCGGCGTTTTTCGGGGGGATTGCCCATGCGCCATACGCTGCGGCCAATCTGTTTCTGGATGGTTGGGGGCAGATGCAAAACAGACGGTTGACAGGAACGCGTTGGGTTGTTGTGAACTGGGAAACGGTTCATTTCGACGAAGATCGTCGGGCTGATGCACTCGTCTGGGGTGCCAATGAAGTTGCTCTCTCTGGCGCTGAGTTTCCTGCTCTGTTTGAACGCAGCTTGCGTGAATATGATCACGAAAACCAGAAAATTTTCTCTGCCGGCCAGTTTATGGATAGATTGTATGCCTGGGGAGGAAGACGTGCTGCCAAGATCGATCACAGACCGCAGGCCGGAGGGAACGTCAAATTGAAGCCCAGACCGAAAACGCTGACTTCCGTTTATCAATCGCCTGCCAATGAGATGCAGAAGGAAATCGCCGCTATATGGAGCAGTATTCTCGGTATTGACGGTATCGGCATTGATGACCGATTTATGGAACTAGGCGGCGACAGTCTGAAGACCATTGTGATGGCGGAAAAAGTGTATAAAAAACTCGGTAAGCGAGTTTCTATTCAGGACTTTTTTTCACAGCCCACATTACGGGAGATTGAACGACAGTTAGTCAACGACCAAAACGCTTCTCATCCTATCTTGCCGGCCATCGACCCGTCTGAGCCAATTATCGCCAGCGCTGATCAGGAATTGTTGTATATACATCAAACCACGTTTACCGACGCCAGTTATAACATGCCAATGGCTTTCCAATGCCCGGCGGCGATCAGTGCGATCGCCATCGCTACAGCGATAGAACAAGTTGCAGACCGGCATCCGGTCTTGAAATGTCTGTTTAAAAGGCAGGGGACTAATTTGATGATGCTGCCTCAGCTTGACGCTAAAGTCAGCTTGGCCATATTTGAGGCTGAACCCGCGCAGGAGGAAAATCAGGCTCGCCTCGAACAGTTTGCTAAAGCCCCTTTTGACCTGCATACCGAACTGCCAATGCGCGCCATGATGATAAAAGGTACGGATGCCGGCCAGTTCCATCAGGTGTTGATCGTCGTCCATCACATCGTATGCGATGCGGTTTCTCTGGGCATACTCGCCCATGATTTTCAGAATAGGCTTGAGGAGCGTCCGTTACCTGAGCCGGAGTACAGTTTCGCGGCCTATCGGCGCTATAGGCTGGAGTTTGAGAACGAAGATCAGGTGCGGAAAAATAAAGCCTATTGGCTCGCCAATCTATTGCCTTTACCTGCGTCGCTGGTATTGCCTACAGTAGATGATTATGACGGACATATCGACGCCGACAGCCATCGGGGAGTAACGCGGGTTAAAAGTCTTTCTGCGCAAACCAGCGAAGAAATCAGGTGTTTTTGCCGTGATCTGGGGCTCCCTGTATTTACCTTTTTCCTCGGGACATTCGGGGTGCTGATGACGAAAATCGCCCGTGCCGAATCCTTTCTTCTCGGTGTTCCCGTCACCGGACGCACACAGCCGGAAGAATTGGCGCTGGTGGGCTATCTTGTCAATATGCTGGCTCTGAAAATTGAGCCGGATACGGATTTTGCCATGACGGATTATCTTCTGGAGCTTAATGCACAGTGGTCTGAAAGCATCCCTTATCAGACTTATCCGATGAGCGCGCTGCTGGATGATCTGAGTACTGAGCATGACTTCCAAAACCGTCAAGGCAAACATCCGTTGTTCGACGTGGTTTTCGGGTATCTGCCACTGAGTCTGAGCGGTGCGGATGAATCCGCGTGGCGTCCCGGATTTTCCCGACTGGAACTGACGTCAGATACGGCCAAATTTGATTTGGTGATGGAAATATCCGAAACCCAAGAGACATTTGATTGCACGATACAATTTCGTGAACGCATGTTTAGTGAAGCCATCATTATGGCGGTGTTTGAGTACTTCTTCGCGTTGATAGAGGAAGTACTCACCGATCCTGATACGGAAATACAGGAATTACTCAAGAACCTTAGCGGTGAGCCTACGCCGGAAATGTCCGCTCAGACGAGCGGCCAGAATGTGGATTCAGAGTTTAATTTTTAGGGGAGGGCGAGAGATGAGTCTTTTTGGTAATACATGGAATGCGCTCGGTGATGTCGCGATGTGGGCGTTTGAAGAAATGAGTATTTATCGGCGCAGGCAGGGGACACAGCGAGAGGTTGGCAACAACGATGCACTGGCGCACTTTGAGGCGGCTGAATATCGCAAGGTGGAGAAAGTTTCGGACATTTCTGTCGCTGAGTTCAGCGAACGCTACTTAATGAAGAAAGAACCGGTTATTGTCACTGATGGTTTGAGAGGCTGGCGAGCGAAGCAAATCTGGAGCTTTGATTACTTTTGTCAGGAGTTCGGCGATATGTCCGTACGATTGCAGGATGCGGGATTCAAACCGAAAGACCATGTTGAGTTGCGCACCTATTTGCGGGAAATCGCGTCATTGCCTGCCGTTGAACTGGGCGAAATGGGGGACAACCTTAGCTATCTGCGATACACCTACGATTCATTTTTTAAACACCTGCTGTTCACTTGGGGATTTGGTCACAGGGTGAAAACCAACTCGTTCAGTTTTCTGGCGTTTCAACGCATTCAGGAGCATTGGCGCAGACCATATTTTCTGCCGGATGGCGGTTATAAGATCCCCTGGGTTCAGATAGGATCTCTGCACCCCAACAAGCGGATGTGTCAGGATTGGGGACTCTATTTTTCTGCTCCGGGAGCGTGTACCCGTTTACATGTCGATGGTATGCGAACCAATGCGGTGTTGTGTCAGGTTGCGGGCAGAAAAGCAGGCTGGATCTTTTCTGCTTCGCTTGAAAATGTGGTCAGAGATGCTGCTGAAAGTCGTATTGCTTTATCACCCGTCGCCTCCCAAATCTCCGGTAGAAAAAATCAGGCAGATTCACCACACAGCAAAGATTGCATATGGCAATTCGATTTGCTGCCGGGTGAGATTATGCTGATCCCCAAAGGGTTAGCCCATGAAGTGCATACCTTATCGCCGAGTATTTCTTTGACTTATAACTTTGTCACTAATTCGGAATATCGTGATTACTTCAATTTCAAACGCGAGCGCGGCCATGGCTGGATAGCAAATGCACCGATTGCCGCTGTTCCAGAATTCGCCCGTATTTACCAGCGTAACCAGAGGCTTTAGTTTTGACTGTTGCTGGCGGCTCTGTCCAGATTGACCAAGCCTATTTACATGTGATGAAGTGATACCATAGTTTGAAGAACGAGCAAGGGGGTGAGTATCTCAAACTTCCGCTTGTCTTTCCCTGAGTTATTTGACTGAGCGCCATCGTGCGCTCGCTGATTCCAACCAACGCGAGTAAGAAGTATGCCTTTATTTTCACAAACAATAACTGATTTTTGGCAGACCCCATTTTTGAACGGAGACGTTCTCTATAGTGATGGAACCTTTACGGTCACTGTCAACCCTGATCTGAACGAAGATCGTCGGGTCATGGTGCTGGAAACTTCCGACGGCCGAGTGATGGCGGTTCTGACGCCTGCACTGGCTGATAAGGCCGGTCTTTATCAACAGCAAGAGCTGTCTGAATCGATTTTCCGCCAGAAATTGACTGAAGCGGGCGTCACGCTGCATGGTGCAGATTATATTTTTTATTTTTCAGAAGTGGATAAGAACGTTTTGCTGCAAGAGAGTCCGGCAGGTGTCTTGCGTCAGTTAACAGAGCAAGATGAGGCGGTTTTCTCCGAATTCGAATCATCTTCCTCAGAACAAGACTTGGATGACGCTTATGTAGAATTGGATCACTGGGCGGTGTTCGGCTCTTTTGAACAGCATCGTCTGGTCAGCGCGGCCAGTATGTATCCGTGGGAGAATGCGCAAATTGCGGATCTTGGTGTATTAACGCTGACATCTTTTAGAGGCAAAGGCCATGCCAGCAAAGTCGTGCGTTCAATCAGTCAATATGCCTGTCATCAGGGCTATGAACCTCAGTACCGATGCCAGCTCGATAACTATGCGTCTACGTCATTGGCTAAAGCGGCGGGATTGACGCTGTTTGGCAAGTGGGAAGTGATTTCTCCTGATTCTACTGAGTGAACGGTGCCGGTGATCCAATAAATGAACCGGAAATAGCAACCTTTTAAAACCCAACAAGAAAGTAGTCACTATGTCAAAACTTAAAATAGCTGTGGTTGGTGGCGGAAATATTGGTTCTAGTCTTGCTTTCGATTGTGCGTTGCACGGGCATGATGTTGTTGTTATCGAAAAAGATGTTCTTGCCTGCGAACAGAGCAGGGAACGCGTCACGGAAACGGCGGGTTATGCACCTTTGTTCAGTCCGCTCGCTAAAGGAAAAACAACCGAGGAGATACTGCTCAACATCGTCTGGTCGCAGGATTTGCAAGCTGTGTCGGATTGTGGGTTTGTGGTGGAAAACATCACGGAAAATATCGAGCTTAAACAGGCATTATATGCCCGTATGTCTGAGTTTATTGCACCCCACGCGGTATTGGCGGCGAACACTTCCTGCATCCCTATCACAAAACTGGGATCGTTTCATAAAACGCCTTCTCAAGTGATTGGTGTGCATTTTATGAACCCGGTTTATCTGAAGCATACCGTCGAAGTGATTGTCGGTCTGAATACTTCTGAGCAAACCAAAGCGCGATGTCTGGAAATCTTGGGGATGTTGGGTAAAAACGCCGTCGTAGTGAAAGATGGTCCCGGTTTCGTCTCTAACCGGATTTCCCATTTATTTATGAATGAAGCCGCTTTCACCATACAGGATGGCGTTGCTCAACCTGCGGATGTGGACGCTATCTTTAAACAATGCTTCGGCCATAAAATGGGGCCGCTTGAAACAGCGGATCTGATCGGTATTGACACAGTGGTTAATTCCCTCGATGTACTTTACCAGATGTTTCAGGATTCAAAATATCGGGTCTGTCCGCTGATGCGGACAATGGTTGATGCGGGACGTTTGGGACGAAAATCCGGCCGGGGTTTTTACACTTATTAAATCTTTTATGTTCAGGTTATATTTTTATTCAGCGAGACAGCAGCAGCGACCAAATATCTGGTCGCTGGTTTGTGCGCAAATATCGTTTTTAGCCGTCGTGACGTAACAGAGAATAATATCATGACGACGCTATGTAAGAAACTATGTAATTTAACCTGGGATCGGTTTAAGCCATTACTTGAAGTCCTGTTTTCTCGGTATTTGAGAGATTCAGTGATGGCTTTTTTGGCTTCAAACAATAGGCAATCAAACCGGCAGTGTCGCGTTAACGGCGGCAAGTTAGCAAAAGTGGTGTTGCCGGTTATTTAGGCCGCCAGCAAATAGAATTGTTCCGCGGGTGATAATCCATCACTTTGTGGATGTTGATATTGCCCTTTGCGTATCATGTGAATCAGTTCGATGCCGGCCAGGAGCGTCTGTGCCCGGCGAAACGATTTGAACCCCAGCATCTGTCGTATCCGACGTTTGATATTGCGGTGATCTTGCTCAACCAGATTATTCAGGTATTTATTTTGCCGGATTTCAATCCCCTGCTGAGGCGATCCTTCCGCATTGAGGAGAGTGAGCGCGGCAGTATTGGCCCCACTTTTATCGATAGTCACGACGGCGGGTCTGCCGTGCAGGCGTATCGCTTTACGGAAAAAACGCTGGGCAGCCATTGCATCGCGGCGAGCGGTCAGCAGGAAGTCAACCGTCTGACCGTCGGTATCGACCGCCCGGTAAAGGTATTTCCACTGACCTTTCACTTTGATATACGTTTCATCCATTCGCCACCGGGAGCCAACGGGCTTTTTGCGAGGTCGGAAAGCCTTGCCGAGCAGGGGCACCAGACGTAACACCCAACGATGTATTGTGGCATGGTCGACCTCAATGCCGCGCTCTGCCATCATCTCTTCGAGATTGCGCAGACTCAAGGCATAAGCGAGGTACCAACGGACACATTGGGCCATGATATCGACAGGATAATGGAGGCGTTTAAACGCGTTTCGGATCAGGGACATCACTCTGGACTCGCTCAAAAACAGGGGAGCTTACCTGATGACCGCTTAATGCGACAGAACCCTCAAAGCAGCCCAAAATACGGTCATGTATTAAATAGTTAGTTGTTATGATAATCTTCCGGTATTTCGTGGTGGAACATGGCTAAAGTAGAAGTTGATTGTCGTTATTGTCACAAATCAGAAGATGTCAAAGGACATGGAAAAGGTCATAGAGGTTATCCCCGCTACCGCTGCTATGCCTGCAGTAAAGTCTTTCAGTTGGCATACACCTATCAAGCTTGCAAACCGGGAGTCAAAGAGCAGATTATTGATATGGCGATGAATAACAGCGGCATCCGTGACACGGCCCGCGTATTGAAGGTGGCAACAGCTACTGTAATGAAAACGCTTAAAAACTCAACCCCCGGAACGTGACGACGCTTCCTCTTGACGGGGATGACATTCATCTTATCTGTGAAGTGGATGAGCAGGGGTCGTTTGTAGGGAGTCAGAAAAATCAGCGCTGGCTCTGGTATGCCTGGGAGCCGCGTATGAAACGGATAGTGGCACATACTTTTGGGGATCGCAGCAGAAAAACATGGGAAAAACTACTGGCACTCTTGTCACCCATTAATATCCGGTTTTACTGTACGGATGATTATGCCGTTTATGATTGTCTTCCTGAAGAAGCCCATCTTACTGGAAAGATATTTACCCAACGTATGGTCATGTATTAAATAGTTAGTTGTTATGATAATCTTCCGGTATTTCGTGGTGGAACATGGCTAAAGTAGAAATTGATTGTCGTTATTGTCACAAATCAGAAGATGTCAAAGGACAGGGAAAAGGTCATAGAGGTTATCCCCGCTACCGCTGCTATGCCTGCAGTAAAGTCTTTCAGTTGGCATACACCTATCAAGCTTGCAAACCGGGAGTCAAAGAGCAGACTATTGATATGGCGATGAATAACAGCGGCATCCGTGACACGGCCCGCGTATTGAAGGTGGCAACAGCTACTGTGATGAAAACGCTTAAAAACTCAACCCCCGGAACGTGACGACGCTTCCTCTTGACGGGGATGACATTCATCTTATCTGTGAAGTGGATGAGCAGGAGTCGTTTGTGGGGAGTCAGAAAAATCAGCGCTGGCTCTGGTATGCCTGGGAGCCGCGTATGAAACGGATAGTGGCACATACTTTTGGGGATCGCAGCAGAAAAACATGGGAAAAACTACTGGCACTCTTGTCACCCTTTAATATCCGGTTTTACTGTACGGATGATTATGCCGTTTATGATTGTCTTCCTGAAGAAGTCCATCTTACTGGAAAGATATTTACCCAACGTATAGAGAGAACCAACCTTACCCATCGTACCCGAATAAAAAGGCTGAATAGAAAAACAATCGGTTATTCCAAATCTGAAGAAATGCACGATAAAGTGATAGGCACTTTCATTGAGAGTGAAAACTATATTTAGTGAGCATTCTAACTATTTAATACACGACCCAAAATACGGAAGTCTGGCTGTGGCCCATAATCGAAAACCTACTCCAACGGGCGTGGTCGGAAACCTGTTTTTGGCTGGAAAAAGCCCAAGCGTATTTATGTCAGAACGCGTTCAAAACACCACAAAGAAAATCATGTAAATACAAAACATTGGATGCGTGTTTTGAAAGGCTTAATTCTTAAGAGCCTGTATATGTATGTTCATATATGATTTTTATAGTTTTTAATTATAATTAATTAATTGTTTTTAATCGATTATTTTATACATAAGGATATGTCACTGCAAAACGTGCCAAAAATGGAATGGAGGCCCGTTTTTATCTGTAGATTGTAAGAATGATCTGCAAATAGAAGGTGCTGAAAATATTTCAACGTATTTCTCTTCCGCGTGGGCAGAACGGGCTTTTTGTAATAAATGTGGAACACACCTTTTCTACCATTTACTTCAGCCTAGTGTATATTATGTTCCGGTTGCCCTGTTCGAAAATAGTCATTCAAGTAAATTATCTAATCAAGTCTATGTGGACAGTAAACCTGCGTACTATAATTTTGTTGAAAAAACATCGATGTTAAGTAAAAATCCCCCTTCATAGAAGGGGGCATTGATTTCGCCCCAAAGGGGCGCTATTAGTTCAGACTCTGAGAGCCTTCACTTCACATCCCTTTCAACGATAATTGATTGTCCTCATGTTCGTGCTTCTCTTGATACTTCACATACTTCCTTATCATTTCTTCATTTATACCTACGGTATCTACACAGTAGCCTCTTGACCAAAAATGATTTCCCCACAACTTTTTCTTTCTCAAATAGGGAAATTTATTAAATAGACGAATAGCTGTTCGGCCTTTTAGATGACCAAGCACTTGAGATACTGATAATTTTGGCGGAATTTTTACTAAAAGATGCACATGATCTATTTGAACATTCAATTCCACAATTTCTATTCCGAGCTGCTCACTGGAAATCCTTATCTGCTTATTTCCTTTCCTACATTATTTTTCAGGATCCTAAATCGGTATTTGGGTGTCCATACGATATGGTATTGACAACACCAAAGCACATGCGATGCTTTCTTGAATCTACTCATGGTTAAATCCTTCTCTGTTATGGGGATAACGGATTCGGATTTTCCCATGAGTAGCATTATTGGCAGAGCCAACCTGTTGCTAACCACCTCCGCAGGAGGTGGTTTTCAGTTAAGAATAAACAGGATATTCTTAATTTATTTAAATAATGGTTTTAATATGAGGGGAATTATTCCCTCATATTTTTTGATATAAATATATGTTTTAGAATAAGATATTTTAATTCTATTTAATAATGATTTAATATAGGGTGAATAATAAATGTGGTTTATTAAATTTATTAATCTGATTTTTACTTTATTTATAGGTAACAATTTTCTTTCTGTTTAGGATTAATATCCGTATAATCGCTTACTTATCAAAAAGATCTTGATATCTATCGACAGAAGATGTTGCCACTATTTCAGTGGATATTACGTTAGTGGAGACGTTGTTTGATTAATGTTTTGTTAGTTGATGATCACGAACTGGTTCGCATTGGCGTGAAAGGCATACTCGAGGATGTAAAAGGAATTAAGGTTGCAGGAGAAGCCGGTAGCGGAGAAGAGGCGGTCAGATGGTGCAGATCAAACAGTACGGATGTTGTTATTATGGATATTGGAATGCCGGGAATAGGTGGCCTTGAGGCAGCCAAAAAAATCATTCGCTATTCGCCTGATACGCGGGTAATTATGCTGACTATCCATACGGAAAGCTCCTTGCCAGCGAAAGTGATGCAGGCCGGAGTCAGAGGATATTTGAGTAAGGCAGCAACACCTCAAGACATGATTAATGCTATTCGGACGGTTTATGCAGGTCAGCGTTATATCTCTCCTGATATTGCACAGCAGATGGCACTCGACCAGTTATCCCCACCAAAAGAAAACCCACTGGCTGAACTCTCAGAGCGGGAGTTACAGATAATGACGATGATCACTCAGGGCCGAAAAGTTAATGAGATTTCCACGTTACTTAACCTTAGCCCAAAAACAGTAAATAGCTATCGCTATAGAATGTTCAGTAAACTAAATATCAAGGGTGATGTAGAGTTGACCCATATGGCGATACGTTGTGGGTTGCTTGACGCACAGAATATGGTAAACCATAGTGGATGACAGTTGATGGGTGGTAAATCGTGGCAGAGCAATTTGATTCAACGGTATTTTTAAAAACAGTAACCAGCCAGCCGGGAGTCTATCGAATGTATGACACCACTGGCTCGGTGATTTATGTTGGTAAGGCCAAGGATCTGAAAAAACGGCTATCCAGTTATTTTCGGACACAAGTTGGCAGCCGCAAGACAGAATCACTGGTAAAAAATATCGTCCAGATAGATGTCACGGTTACGCATACAGAGACGGAAGCGCTCCTGCTCGAACATAACTACATCAAACTTTATCAACCTCGCTACAATGTCTTGTTGCGGGATGATAAATCCTATCCTTACATTTTCTTGAGCGGAGATACCCATCCGCGTCTGACCCTGTACCGTGGTGCCAAACATGCGAAAGGCGAGTATTTCGGACCATTTCCTAACTCCCATGCTGTGCGTGATACCTTAGCTCTCTTGCAGAAACTTTTTCCGATTCGTCAATGTGAGGACAGCGTATATCGCAATCGTTCAAGGCCCTGTCTGCAATATCAGATTGGTCGCTGTCTTGCTCCTTGTGTCAACGGTTTTGTGACGAATGAAGAATATCAGCAGCAGGTTGACTATGTCCGTCTGTTTCTGTCTGGCAAAGATCAGCAGGTACTGACAGAGCTGGTTGGCAGAATGGAAGCAGCAAGTAAACAACTGCAATTTGAAGATGCGGCTCGCTACCGTGACCAGATCCAAGCCGTGAGACAGGTAACTGAACGGCAATTTGTTTCTGGAGAAGGGGATGATCTGGATGTTATCAGTGTTGCTTTTGATACAGGAATGGCGTGCCTGCATGTTTTGTTTATCCGTCAGGGAAAAATCCTGGGCAGTCGCAGTTACTACCCTAAAATTCCCGCTGATACCAAATTGGATGAAGTAGTACAGACTTTTCTCGGCCAATTCTACCTTCAAGGCAGCCAGAACAGGACATTGCCGGCGGAGATCCTGCTGGATTTCTCGTTGCCTGAAAAAGAACTTTTGGAAGCATCCCTTTCTGAATTATCGGGGAGGAAAGTGCATATTCAACCTCGCCCAAGAGGTGACAGGGCGCGTTATCTCAAATTGGCACGTACCAATGCTGCAATAGCATTGACCACGAAACTATCCCAGCAATCGACTGTCCACCAGCGGTTGGCATCACTTGCTGAATTTGCTGGCATTAAAAAAGTTCATAGAATGGAATGTTTCGATATCAGCCATACGATGGGAGAACAGACCGTTGCATCCTGTGTCGTTTTTGATGGGAATGGTCCTGTGCGCTCTGAATACCGCCGTTATAACATTGCGGGAATCACACCGGGAGACGATTATGCGGCGATGAATCAAGTTTTACGCCGCCGATATGGCAAAGCCATTGAGCAGACCAGAATTCCTGACATCATCTTTATTGATGGAGGTAAAGGGCAATTAGCGCAAGCGCTGGAGGTTTTTGGCTCGCTGGATGTTGAATGGAATAAAAACCATCCTAAGCTAATTGGAGTTGCGAAAGGTAGTGATCGCAAAGCGGGTCTGGAAACTCTGTTTTTCGAGGCAGAAGGCGGGGGAAAGGCACTTTCTTCGGATTCACCGGCGTTGCACGTTATCCAGCATATTCGTGATGAATCTCACAACCATGCCATCACAGGACATCGCCAGCGGCGGGATAAAGTGAAAAAGACCAGCACATTGGAATCAATAGAAGGTATCGGGCCAAAACGCAGACAAATGTTGTTAAAATACATGGGTGGATTACAGCCGTTACGCAACGCAAGTGTAGAGGAGATCGCAAAAGTGCCTTCTATTTCGTATTCGTTAGCAGAAAAAATCTATAATGCGTTGAAACACTAAGATTATTGATGCACCATACTGATAAACTTTACATGGCCAGATAGTTACGAAGCATTATGCAATTAAATATTCCAACATGGCTTACTCTATTCCGTATTGCCTTAATCCCATTCTTTGTTTTGGCATTTTACCTGCCATTCCAGTGGTCACCGATGCTGTGCGCTATTATCTTTGTTATTGCGGCTGCGACAGATTGGTTTGATGGTTTCCTTGCTCGTTTATGGAAGCAAACAACGCGCTTTGGGGCATTTCTTGATCCGGTTGCGGATAAAGTCATGGTTGCTAGTGCGCTGGTGTTGATAGCTGAACATTATCATGCATGGTGGATTACGTTACCGGCAGCGACCATGATTGCTCGAGAGATTATTATATCTTCTCTGCGGGAATGGATGGCTGAATTAGGAAAACGCAGTAGTGTTGCTGTATCCTGGCTGGGGAAAATAAAAACGACAGCGCAGATGGCAGCATTGGTTGCTTTACTGTGGCGTCCCAGCATTGAAGTTGAGGTGGGTGGATTTATCTTATTATACGCTGCTGCGGTATTGACGTTCTGGTCAATGTTTCAATATTTGAGCGCTGCATGGAATGATCTGCGTGAAGGTTGATCGAAGTGACGCAAAAATCATCGAATAATCGGGTTTTAATAATAATTGTGTTGACTCGTTTCGTGAAATAAGTAGAATGCAACGCATCGAACGGCACATGAGATTTACGAAACAAGTTAAGTAAATCAGCAGGTTCGAGAAAGGCGGGAATAGCTCAGTTGGTAGAGCACGACCTTGCCAAGGTCGGGGTCGCGAGTTCGAGTCTCGTTTCCCGCTCCAAAAAAGGCGCGTTGGCAGAGT
Organism: Xenorhabdus bovienii SS-2004; assembly: GCF_000027225.1. Classification (NCBI taxonomy): domain Bacteria; kingdom Pseudomonadati; phylum Pseudomonadota; class Gammaproteobacteria; order Enterobacterales; family Morganellaceae; genus Xenorhabdus; species Xenorhabdus bovienii. The sequence continues at coordinate 2,628,142 of NC_013892.1, read as the reverse complement.
GGCCATGCAGCGGATTGCAAATCCGTTTACCTCGGTTCGACTCCGGGACGCGCCTCCAGATTCAAGCCCAGGTGGTGAAATCGGTAGACACAAGGGATTTAAAATCCCTCGGCTGTAAGGCTGTGCGGGTTCAAGTCCCGCCCTGGGCACCAAACATAAGTTTACTAACGTCTACTCTAGTAAACTAAATCTTATAAAGACCTGATAAATCAATCAGGTCTTTTCTTTTTAGGTCTACTTTAGTCCTTTGCAATCAACATGCACCACGGGGCATAATCTGGGGCACCTACACTTCTATTATTAAATGTGCCCCTAAAAATGAAACTAAACGCACGGCAAATCGAAACAGCAAAACCCAAAGAAAAAACCTACAAACTCGCTGATGGTGGCGGACTCTATTTGGAGATCACCTCACGCGGCTCTAAATACTGGCACATGAAGTATCGCCGCCCTACCGATAAAAAAGAAGACCGACTGGCTTTCGGTGTTTATCCTATAGTGTCTTTAGCTGATGCACGAGCTAAACGGGATGAAGCCAAAAAACTCATAGCCCAAGGTTCTGACCCCAAAGCAGAGAAAAGGGGGACACAACTCGAATCAAAAGGGGCACCATCTTTTGAACAGGTAGCCCGTGAATGGCACGCCAGCAATAAGCGATGGAGTGAAGATCACAGCAACCGTATTCTGCGCAGCCTTGAGCACTATATTTTTCCTCATATTGGCAAGCTCGACATCTCCACTGTAAGAACAAGCCAACTTTTAGCGCCTATCAAATCCGTTGATGCTGATGGTAAACACGATATCGCCCAGCGATTACAGCAACGTGTTACCTCTATCATGCGGTATGCTGTCCAGAATGATATTCTTGAATCTAATCCCGCAAATGATATGTCTGGCGCGCTTTCCACTGTAAAAGCCAAACATCACCCAGCACTCCCTCACGAACGCTTACCTGAATTTCTTACCCGTCTTTCTCACTATCGCGGGCGCTTGATTACCCAAATCGCTGTAGAACTGACTTTATTAACGTTTGTCCGTTCCAGTGAGTTGAGATTTGCCCGTTGGGAAGAACTTGATCTTGAAAATGCAGTCTGGAAAATTCCCGCCACAAGAAAACCTATTGAAGGCGTTAAATTCTCTGAGCGTGGCATGAAAATGAAAACTGAGCATATTGTGCCACTGAGTCGTCAGGCCGTATCTCTCTTTAAAATCTTGCAGGGTTTGAGTGGAGAATGTGAGGTGATGTTTCCTCATGACCATAATCCGGCAAAAGTCATGAGCGAAAGTACCGTAAATAATGCTTTACGCGTTATGGGCTATGACACCAAAACAGAAGTTTGGGGTCATGGATTTAGAACAATGGCACGTGGTGCGATGGGAGAATCTGGATTATGGAACGATGACGCAATAGAACGCCAGTTAAGCCATGTGGAAAGAAAGAACGTCCGCGCTGCGTATATTCATACATCTAAGCATCTGGACGAACGGCGGCTAATGGTTCAATGGTGGGCTGATTATCTGGATGCAAATAGGGAAAAATATATAACGCCGTATGACTTTGCTAAAAAACGGCGGAAATAGCCTTAAATATCACTGTATATTACATAACTAAGGCATCGGGTAAATGTAGTAAGTTATATGTATTAGCTCAGATTTAATCTGTTAGTTACTCATTTTTTATTCTGTTCACATATTATTTTCCCACTAAACCGGATTTATGAGAGATAGTAATGTTATTTACAATCATAGAGATACAAGAGAAATTAAACGAGCTGGGTTCTAAACTTGGCCTATCAAAGAATTCCATACAGGCTTTTGATGGCCCTCTTGGTGATGGAACACCTTATATTTCGTTTGAAAATAATCGGTACAATCTCGTTTTTTCTGAAAGAGGAAGTGAATTTGAAAGAAAAAGAACAAAATCATTGGATGAGTTGTTGTACTGGATGATGTCATCTGTTGTTTTGGGTATGGCATTCAGTTATGAATTGGAAAATCGAATTGAAGATCAAGATTGTAGGCGGCTTGCTTTTCCTAAAGCTATTGAGTTAATGAAGCAAGCCAACCCCGAATGGGTTCCCAAAATTGAGGATAAGATTAATCGTATTCTCTCTGAACATCCTTACGATGACGAACCAACAAGAGCACTGCTTAAATTAAAAAACAAATAATTATGTACAAAGCATTCTGACTATCAAATTTAGTCAAAACTGATAAAAATAACGCAATACATAATGCCAATTCGTGAAAATATACGGGCTGGCATATCTTCCAGTGATAGTCTTTTCTAACCAAAAATAGTTAATAATCAAAATAATAAGACGCAGCATACTCTTTGTGTGAAACGGATTACTATTCCTATGTGATGATCTCATATTGGAACTTCGCTTTAATTGTCCCTGTTCTAATAACGTCTAGAAACATCAAATATAGATAAGTTAACAGGGAAAACCACATGTCAATAATTACCACATCTAAAGAAAGTCTTATTCGTTTATCAGAAGTTCAACGCAGAACAGGTTATAGCAAAGCGTGGATCTATAGACTTATTGGAGAAGATAAATTCCCGAAACAAATTAAAATTGGCACTCGCTCAGTTGCTTTTCTTGAATCAGAAGTTGATGGCTGGATAGATCAACGTATAGCTGAATCTCGCGGCGTGGTAGCACAATGAAAGCAAAAAAGGGTAGTACAGTGAATGCTACCCTTAACTTGCTATCTTTTAGAGAGTTAGTTAACTATCAGATTTATTATTGGTTGGTTCAGCCTTTTGGCTCGACACCCAGTCTTTCTAATTCTTTGCGGCCTAATGTTTTTAACCAATTACCTAAAGTCATTCCTGCATCGGACGCAGCATCTTCAAATTGTGCTTTTAATTCTGGTGTTATTCTGATTTGGAAAGTGGGAGACAAACCTTTTCCTTTTTCAGTTTTGTCTCTTTTTAAGATTGACATGTACGTACGTAACCTTATAGCATGTGATTTATTATGTACGTACTTTATCACGGTATATGTACAAAAAGAAACGCCCCCGAATGATATTGACCGTATCAAACGAGGGCTAACCACCAACGATAACTACAATATCGAGGTAGCTATGTTTCAATATACCTTTCTAACTGGAAAGGGCAAAGCACGTTTACCTAAATTCTTTCCTATGTGCCTCATCTCCATTCTGGAGGTGAGCCATGTTTAAGCTCATTATCACAACCATAAATCAGCATACTGGCGAGATAAAAAAAGAAACAATCCGTTACAAATACAAGACATTGCGCGGCGCGGAGAAAGCCGCTATGCGTATTCGCCATTCTTGCATACCAGATAATAAATCTATCGACATTGAAATAGTCAGAACGTACGAACGTCGAGCGCCTATTTCACTTACTCAGGCTATGCACAACACGGGGCTGGCAACTTCTTTATTCTACGTCATTCTTGAAAAAGCCAAGGACGAATGCTCTATCGATTTAAATAACCTGATTGCGCTGGCCTGTGATATCAATCAGGACGTTTACCATGCGCTTCAAGCGGCTGTTTACGAGGAATAAAGCATGAGTCAATCATCTTCATATGGATATAAAGCTCATAAAAGCAGCGTAGAAACCCACCCGATAAACATTATCCGAACAGTGAAACAATCAGCTATGAATCACTGGCAAAGCCTGTTGCCAGCCTGTGGTGTTGATGTTCCGGCAAAGGGGAAGCATGGCGCTTGCCCGATATGCGGTGGCACTGACCGTTTTCACTTTATAGATGATAACCATCACGGCGACTGGCATTGTCGCCAGTGTGATCAGCCCAATCACGGTGACGGTCTGGATTTAGTGGCGAGAGCTAAAGGTATCACTGTTCTGACCGCCGCTAAGCAGGTTGCAGATGTGCTGGCAATGCCGTTACCTGAACCTATATTCAAACCAGTTAAAGAGCAGCCTCTAACAGTAAAACCCATTGCAGAACGGATCGCGGTGCTGGTGGCAAAATCAATAAGGGGAGAATCTCAGTATTTGGTGAAAAAGGGGCTGCATTGCCCCAATCAGCGGCTACTGCAAGATGGCTCTCTATTACTGGTGACTCAGACACTAAGCGATACCAATACGGGCGCACAAATCATCACGCCTAACGGCGAAAAACGCCTTGTTTCCGGCACGCAGAAGAAAGGGAGCTTTATTCCGGTATCTGAGATAACTGGAACACCGGACACCATCATCATTACCGAAGGTTACGCGACAGCGCTGACTGTCAGCCAGTTACATAATGGCGTGGTACTGGCTGCGATTGATGAAAGCAATTTACTGAATGTTGCCGAATTGGTCAGAAAACAGTGGTCTGAATCAAAAATTATCCTTGCCGCCGATAATGATTGGCACGCACAAGGCGAACGGGACAAAAACGGAAAATTCAAAAAGAACGTCGGGAAAATTGCCGCTGAGAAAGTCGCCAAAGCTATCAATGGTTGGGTAACACTGCCACCGACAGGGCATAAGGCCGATTGGGACGATTATCGCCAGCATCACGGCATAGAGGCAGCAAAGCAGGTATTCAGCAACGGATTATATCAGGTTGGAGAGAAAAAACTCATGGAAGCAGAAGCGGCAGTGATCCACGAAACTAAACCCAAAAAGGCTAATAACAATCTGGCACAAATGGCAGCCAGTCAACGTGGGGCACTATTGGTTGAGCATTACCAAAAAATCGCGGTACATGCTGAAAGCGAAGCCGTTTATCACTATAACGGCCCGACATGGGAAACTGTGTCAGATAACGAGCTGCGTCGCGCAATGGTGGCAATCTTTGACCAGCACGACACCCCTTACAGCCCAAACGGGATCAATAACGCTATCTACGCCATGAAATTACAAATTCCGGTCATTGGCGAACAACGGTCAGATTTAATCGGGTTTTGTAATGGTGTGTATGAGCTATCGACACAGAAATTTACTCCCCATCAGCCTGAGCATTGGCTTATGAATCATAATGGCATTGAGTTTACTCAGCCCGCTATCGGTGAAAACTTGTCGGATCATGCCCCTGACTTTTACCGCTGGTTATCCCATGCAGCGGGGCAGAATGAAAATAAGATGAATCGTATCAAAGCTGCCCTGTTTATGATCCTGGCAAACCGTTATGATTGGCAGCTCTTTATTGAAGTCACCGGCGAAGGCGGCAGCGGTAAAAGCGTATTTACATATATCGCCACCTTACTGGCGGGAGAGCACAATACCGCCAGTGGCAATATGAGAGCGCTGGATGAAGCCAGAGGCCGTTATCAGTTTGTTGGCAAGAGCTTAATTACGCTGCCCGATCAGGTTAAATATGTCGGTGAAGGGGCAGGAATTAAGGCCATTACCGGCGGCGACCTGATTGAAGTTGACGGGAAATACGAGAAACAGTTTTCTACCATCATCAAAGCCGTGGTATTAGCCACCAATAACGAACCCATGAGCTTTACCGAACGTAACGGCGGCATTGCACGGCGGCGAGTGATATTTCCGTTTAATATTCCGGTCAAAGAATCCGAGAAAGACCCACAGTTACCGGAGAAAATCAGTCGTGAACTGCCAGTGATTATCCGTCATTTATTAACAGAATTTGCCGACCAGAATAAGGCTAAAAAACTGCTACAGGCGCAACGCGACTCGAACGAAGCGTTAACGGTAAAGAGTCATTCCGATCCGTTGTATCGTTTTTGTGGTTATCTGGTATCTGTCAATGATGTGACCGGAATGAAGATGGGCAATAAGAATATCAGCCCACGCGCACCAAGATTGTACTTGTATCACGCCTATCTCTCTTTTATGGAAGCGCACGGCTTTGAACGTCCGCTAACACTGACTAAGTTTGGTGAATCCATCCCCAAGATTATGCTGGAATACCGGAAAGAGTATCGGAAAGTGCGAACCAAGAAAGGTTACTCTTATAACGTTGAGTTATCGGAAGAGGCCGAAGAATGGCTACCGTCAGTGCCTGAATGCCGAGATTTTAAGTCACCTGTATAAAACTTTGTGCTTTAAGTCTGCATTCCATACACCATTTTAAATATCTAATTGTATTTAAAAGGAAATAATAGATGTATAGTTATTCTTTAGCTATACATCAACTCTACATTATCTTCATTAATGTAAAAAGTGGGTGAACAGATGATACAGTCAGTGAATATCATATTAATTGCATCAAACCCAGATGTAGCAAGGCTTTCAGGGTATTGTGCAGAGGGTGAATAACTGAGAGGATGAAAAAGATTTTTAGGGGGGCTTCTGGTAAGTAAACGAAATGAGGTAAACCAGAGAAAACAAATACAGATATGTAATCTGGTTTTTTATTTTTTGGCACTACCTGAAATTCACATTAGGTAATTGTCTGATTTTGTTTAAGCATAGAGGTTAATCACAATTTTATTGCTGCATTTGTATTCACTCTGGAACAGATAAATAATACTGTTGTATCCTGTTTCATTCAGCATCATTGGGCATTTATTGGAAACCATGTCACAGGAGACAAGATGTCACATATTATTTACTTGTCGTTAAAGGGCAAGAAGCAAGGCCTTATCTCAGCGGGCTGTTCAACGCCCGAATCTATCGGAAACCGCTATCAGGCAGGCCGGGAAGATGAAATACAGGTACTAAGTGTTAGCCATTCAGTGAGCCGTGACCAGAACGCGAATCATCACCCTGTCAGCTTTACCAAGCCCATTGATAAATCTTCACCTTTGTTAGCGATGGCAATCGATGGAAACGAATTGCTGGAAGCACGCTTTATGCACTACCGGACAAGCCCGATGGGGCAACTGGAATTCTTTTATGAAATCAAACTAACAGGCGCGACAATTGTCGAATTTGCCTATAATTATCCCCATTCCATCAATGATAACGGCGCAATACCCCATGAAGTGGTCATGCTCGATTATAAATCTATCTCATGTCAGCATATTGCGGCAGGAACTTCGGGCTACAGCATTACGCAATTAGCCGGGCGTGAAGAAGGCAAACCGCTTTTATCCGGGTTCTCGAATATTAAACCGCTGATTGAAGAAGCTGTCGCGGCTCTATTTAGCCATAAGTTCATATTGAAACACCAAGGGGATGCCTGCCAAGATATTGCGTATGGTGTGGAAACGGGAAAGGGACTGATTGAAGGAATATGCCAAACATCAGGAATGACAAAACAGTTTGATACCAAAAAAGAAGAAGACCTTGAAGTTAAATATTTATTTCAAACAAAAATAGGGATTTAATCATGTCGATTTTAAAAACTAAAACAGTTAAAGGTGGCGAAAAGACAGATATTGAAATGGATATCTTTTATTTAAACCAAATCCCAGATGCAATGGAAAAAATGGGATGGGAGATGGCACCTAAGTTAATGCGGCATTGGTTTAATACAAAACCCGCCTATACATTTACAGAAGAAGTAAAGACAAAGTATGTTAGAGATAAAGCAATAGATATACCGGATGAAAGAATTAATGCTTCTATCATAAAAATGGAATGGGCGTTAAAATATAAACAACCTCAAGACGTGATGTCTGTATTAATTAATGGTTGGTCTAGTAGTGCGGGCATAGATCAATTAAAAATACAATTAAAAAAAGAAGGCGGAAAGAAAGAGTTAGGGTATGAAAAGGATATGCGAGAAATAGATACTTTTTCAGTGGTTAACTCTAGAAGGTTTGGTTCTAAATTTGATACGATTGACGATTGGTATGGTGCCATGGGTAATTCCAATATGAAGGTGGCTGTCAAAGGTTATGTGGATAAATTAAACGGTAAAGATGTTTTTGTCACCGAACAAATTGGGATGTATTTAAAAGATACCTATGATTTTGTTGGTGCTAATGAACCTTTAGGCATTTGGAGTAAAAATGGTATATTAGATAAAATTAGTTCCGTTGATTATGCCGCTCTTTATGCGACTGGAAGCTGGATGGCCTTATGGGTTAAATACAATGGATATGTTCCTGTAATTAATGATAGCTTTAGGAAATGGCAGAAAAAATATAATGAAGGCGGCGATTTCATTGTTTATTCCGATGTTCTATGGATGAACCCGCTATCACAACATAAAATTATTAACTTATGAAAAATAAATGTAATTTTTTTTTTTTAGAAAACCATGGTTGGTTTTATTTTTTATCATTATCTTTATAATATGGATATTATTTCCATCAACATTGCTCTTCGGTAATTGGAATAAGTATTTTGAGGAGAGGGGTGAAGATGGTCAATATACCGCAGTGGTATATAAGAAGTTGCCAATATCTCCATATTCAATGTGGAGGTATGTCATTATGGGAGATAAATATTTTATTGTTTTATATGATAATAAAAACAGAGATATCTGGAAGAGTTCTCCATTTACATCAATATCATATGAGGCATTTTTTGCTTCATTTAGCCTTCCAACCACTAATAATGATGTTTTTATATACCCAACAGATAATGGATATCAAAGCATCCATCTAAATAAATTAAAATGATTTTTTGTAAGTTTTCTGTTTTCATGTTTATCTCTGTTTAGCCTCTAAGTTTCAGAGGCTTTTTTATTATTGTGTGATTGAACACCATAGCAAACCTTCTTTCTTATTATTTTTCATGTTGTTAAATATATTCCATCAAAAATAAATCGATATAAAAACACCATGAAAAAACTACTCGAATTACGTCAACAAAAAGCTGATTTAACCCATCAAATGCGTTCACTGCTTACCAAAGCAGAAGACGAAAAACGCTCACTTAATGCCGATGAAGCCAAACAGTTCGACGAGCTGCGCAATCAGTCTGATGCGCTCAATGCAGAGATTGCCCGTTATGAGGCGCTGTCTGATGAAGAACGCAGTCAGGCAAGCAAACCCCAACCGACCAACAAGAACCTCAGTAATGACGAACTGCGCCACTATGTTCTGACTGGTGAAACTCGTTCCCTATCTACGGGAGTTCCGTCTGAGGGCGGCTATACCGTTATTCCTGAACTGAACAAACAAATCATGCAGCAACTGACTGATGAGTCAGTGATGCGCCGGATCTGTTCAGTGAAAACCACACGCAGCAACGAATATAAGCAGTTGGTTTCGGTCGGTGGCGCAGCGGTTGCACATGGGGAAGAAGGCAAGGCACGCGGTGAGACTGGCACGCCAAAAATGGAAGAAGTCAGCATTAAGCTATTCCCCATCTACGCCTACCCTAAAACTACGCAAGAGATTATCGATTTTAGCGATGTGGATATCTTAGGCTGGCTGACGTCTGAAATTGCCGACACATTCGTCGATACCGAAGAAACCGATCTCTTGAGCGGTGACGGCAGTAAAAAAGCGAAAGGCTTCCTGTCTTATCCCCGTGATACTCAAGCCGATAAGATTCGTGCGTTTGGCACATTGCAAAAACTGGAAACTACAGCGCTTTCCGCCGATAGCCTGATTGACCTGAAATTCTTACTTAAAAACAAATACCGTAAAAACTCTGTCTGGGTGATGAACTCCAGTACCGCCGCTCAGGTGCAAAAACTGAAAAATGGCAATGGTGATTATATCTGGCGTGAACGTTGGTCATGTATTAAATGATTAGATTAGGTATTAAAAATAATGTTCACGTTCAATAAAGGTTCCTATCACTTTATCGTGCATTTCTTCCGATTTTGAATACCCAATGGTTTTTCTATTCAGCCTTTTGATTCGGGTACGATGCGTTAAATTCGTTCTCTCTATACGCTGAGTAAACGCCTTTCCAGTCAAGTGCTCTTCCTCGGGAAGTGGGTCATAAACAACATAGTCATCCGTGCAGTAAAACCGAATAGTAAAGGAAGATAAGAGGGTAAGCAGCTTGTCTAACGTTTTTCGACTGCGATCGCCAAAAACATGAGCCACTATTCGCTTCAGGCGGGGTTCCCAAGCATACCAAAGCCAGCGTTGGTTTTTCTTATTGCCGACAAACGACCATTGCTCGTCGATTTCACAGACAATCTGGATGCCACATTCCGCAAGGGGAAGTGTCGTTACGTTTCGGGGTCTGAGGTTTTTAATGTTTTCATGACGGTGGCGGTGGCGACTTTCAGGATCCGAGCGGTGTCACGAATTCCCCCGTTATTCATCGCGATATCGACAATCTGTTCTTTAACGCCGGGTTTGCAGGCCTGATAGGTATACGCCAACTGAAAGACCTTACAGCAGCTATAACAGCGATAACGAGGATGTCCGCCATTTCCTTTCCCATGTCCTTTGACCTGTTCTGATTTGTGGCAATAACGGCAATAGACATCAACTTTGGCCATACTTCATCCTTAAAAAGCCGGAAGCATATCACAGCAACTAACCATTTAATACATGACCCGTGGCATGGGATACGACACCAAAACCGATGTTTGCGGACATGGGTTCCGAACAATGGCTCGTGGAGCAATGGGCGAATCGGGATTATGGAACGATGACGCCATCGAACGTCAGTTAAGCCATGTAGAAAGAAAAAACGTCAGAGCAGCTTATATTCACACATCTAAGCATCTGGATGAACGGCGACTGATGGTTCAGTGGTGGGCTGATTATCTGGATACAAACCGGGAAAAACATATCACTCCGTATGATTTTGCTAAGAAACGGCGGAAGTAACATTCATTAATACTTATAACACACTGAATAAAAGATGATTTTTTAGACTTTGTTGGTAGTGCCAATAAAGTCTATTTTTTATACAACCCGTGGTTGCATTATTTTATCTTTAATCTGATAATAGATGGATTAAAACATTTGAATGATCAAGGTAATGCCGATTCCTATTGTACCTATCAATGAACAAAAGGAATACAAAGCTATTTCAGAAAAGGTAGCAAAGTTGATTGAAAACTAATGCGAAGACAATGAGGCTACCAGCAACAATTTCTTATCGATCAGAAAAAAAAAGCCTTTTCAGGCGAACTCTGAGGAGAGGACATGATCGGCGAAATCCAAATCAATTCACCACTAGCTACCTACCAGAACCCTGCAAGGCTCAGTGATCTCCGCCGCATCAATTATATTTTTGGTGCGAACGGTACAGGTAAGACGACCATTAGTCGTGTAATTGCTCAAGCACATGACCATGAACATTGCCAACTTCAATGGCAAGGCGGCATAGAGCTTGAGCGGATGGTGTATAATAGGGATTTCGTTGATCGAAACTTTAATCAGGACGACCCTCTACAGGGTGTTTTTACCTTAGGTGAAAATCAGATTGAAGCTGAGCGCAAAATCGCTCGTTTACAGACTAAAATAGCTAAGGTAAATGAGCAAATATCAAGCCTTAATATCCAATTGGATGGTTCGGAAGAGCAGCCCGGTAAAAGAAAAGGCCTCGAAGACCTCGAACCTACACTGCGTGATAAGTGTTGGAAGCAAAAGGAGCTCCATGATGCTGATTTTAAGGAAGCATACTCTGCAGCAAGTGTTCGGCGTAACAAAGAACGATTCAAAGAGAAAGTGTTGTCGGAAGCAAATTCTAATACGGCGGAATTGCTTTCATTAGAGGAACTAAAACAAAAAGCAGAAACTGTTTTTTCAAGCAATATTGAGCGCGTCACACCACTTGGGAATTTGTTAGCCGATGATCTTGTCATCGTTGAAGGACATGTATTACTGCAAAAAGTGATTGTCGGGAATCAAGATATTGAAATTGCAGCTCTCATCAACCGTCTGGGTAACAGCGATTGGGTAAAACAAGGTCGTAAGTATCATGAGCAGAATCCAGAGATATGCCCTTTCTGCCAGCAGCCAACGGATGATCATTTCTCTAATAAACTCACGGCATTCTTTAGCGAAGCCTATGACAACGACATACAATTGCTAAAGGAGTTGCAAGCGAACTACCAGAAGGCAAGCGATCGGTTGACAGCTGCCATACAGCGCAACGTAGAAATTAATAATCCGTTCCTAAACATAGATCTGTTTAATGCAGAAACCCAAGCGCTTGTTGAACGATTGAAAGTCAATCAATCCAAATTGGTAAACAAGCTTGATGAACCAAGCCGAAAAATGGAGCTGGAATCAGTTCAACCCCTGATCACACAGTTGCAGGCCTTGGTGATAGAAGCCAATGAAGCGACAACCCGTCATAACCAAACTATGGCTAATATTGCAACGGAGAAGCAGACACTAACTTCTCAAGTCTGGCGTTATGTATTAAATGAATTAGCGGACGACTTGCAGCTATATCATCAAACTAAGGATCGTCTGACAAGAACCATTCAAGGCATGGAAAAAAGCCGGAGGGAAGAGAAAATACAGCTTCGAGGTCTACAAAATCAAGTAAAAGAGCTGGAAAAACAAACTACATCTATTCAACCAACTATTTCAGCAATCAACGATCTACTACAGAAATTCGGTTTCCATTCCTTTTCTATCGCTGAGGCCGATGAAGACTATCACTATCGAATAATTCGTGCAAACGGTGAGGATGTAGGCCGTTCACTAAGTGAAGGCGAAAAAACATTTATCACTTTTTTGTACTTTTACTACCTCATCAAAGGGGCTCAATCCCCCTCAGGCATTACAACAAATCGGGTAGTTGTGTTTGATGATCCCATATCTTCGTTAGACAGCGATATTCTCTATATCGTCAGCAGTCTTATGAAAAGTGTGATGGATGAGGCAAGAAACCAGAGCTCTTCGATCAAACAGATATTTATACTGACTCATAATGTCTATTTTCACAAAGAAATCAGCTTCAATAGGAGCAGGCCAGCCGGTGGCGTACTCAATGAGGAAAGTTTCTGGCTGGTCAAAAAGCTACAGCATGGTTCAGTTGTTGAGCGTTATGAAACTAATCCAATCCGTTCAGCCTATGAACTTCTATGGGAAAATGTGAAATCAAAAAACATTTCCAGTATCAGCCTGCAAAATACATTACGCCGCATATTGGAAAACTACTTCACTATGTGGGGTGGAATGAGTAAAGATGAAATCTGTACACTCTTCGAAGGACGTGACAAGTTGATTTGCCAATCTCTATTTTCCTGGGTCAACGATGGCTCTCACTCAATTCATGACGACCTGTACATCAACCATGGTGAGCAAACCAATGAAGCATATCTTCGTGTCTTTCGAAGCATCTTTGGTAAAGCAGGTCAAATTGGCCACTACAGCATGATGACAGGAGCTACCATCGAAGAGCTGCATGATCACTCTGGTGCTGAAGATGTGGCTGTAGGGTCTGAATTGGGAGCAACATGATGTACTTGCCTCCGCTAATTTCATAACACTTTTACACCCAACTAATGGAATCTTAATAATAAGTAGAGTATGGTTCATGATAGATAATGAACCCGCAAATGCGAGAAAATATGTTTTAAACACAAATTTCTCCGTCAAATAAACATTAGGCTTAATAACATAAAAGGACCTGTCGCAAATGCCTCCCACTACTCAACTTGTACTCTCTGGAACTGTTTATCCTTCGAAGGTATCCCTTGCCCTTGCAACCATTGGTGATGTAGCAATTCACCCAGGGGTTGGCAGAACGCCATTTATCGATGCAACTATATTTGACGGCAAGGTATGGCGAGCTTTGGATCTGAATGGATTTGGCTTTAGCAAAAACAGTAGGAATTTTGACCGCCCGCAGAATATTGGGTCTATCATGCGTGAAATTCAAATAAAAATCATTAGTTGCAAAGGTTCATCAGTTTATTACGACTATCCCATCGGAAGTAAAAAACGGAAATATATCTATCAGGGTATGACATTCCCTTCGTTTACATAACACAAATTCCGCTCCTCGCCGACTTTCAGATTTAGCCGTACCTTTCTACAGAATCCTGCCAGATAGAGTAACGGATAAATCCATCATAGTATAACAATCATCATATGGTGATATTTCATCCTTTTTTAAGACTGTTTTTCATACAAAAAATAGATAGTTAAAGCTCCAGTCTCTGAATAAATAATATATTTCCTTATTTTTCAATTCATTAATAAAAACCATTCATTATACACATGATTGCTTTTTAATCTTCTGTGCCCGGGGCACAATAGCCTGTTTTTCATACAGTCAATACCCCGCATTTAATTTTACGAATTGCATAAAGAGTTTACGCTTTCAATTAAACAGAATTTTTAAATAATCCTCTGTCATCAAGTAACGTCTACCAAGGCATTTCAAGGACTCGATAACAGGGGAGTATACATGCCAACAATTACAACATCTAAAAAAAGTCTTATTCGCCTGCCAGAAGTTCAGCGCAGAACGGGCTATAGCAAGGCATGGATCTACAGGCTGATTAAAGAAGATAAATTCCCGAAACAAGTCAAAATTGGCCCTCGGTCGGTTGCGTTTGTTGAATCAGAAATTGATGGCTGGGTAGATCAACGAATTGCTGAATCTCGTGGTATTTAATGACATGTACCTACCATTTGATAAGAATACAAAAACTAAGGGTAGCACTTGCCTACCCTCAACTTGCTTTTTTCAGGGGTTAGATTCAATACATCTTGACTGCAATTCTCTACGGACAATGCGCTTAATCCACGCAGCTAAAGATTCATCACCATCTTGTGCCTGGGCTATTTCCATGAGTGCCCGTAGTTCAGGATCAAGTCTGAATTGGAATGGGGGATTGCCCCGACGAGTATTTTTGTGTGTTGACATGTCAATTACACTCACTGTAATGTGTTTATGTGTCATTACACATTACCTATATCAATATGAAAAAACAACGCCCAGCGTGCTGGAACACATCTGAGGCGTCTGACCAATAACCGTTAATTGGAGTAACGATAATGGCTGATACACAGCATAACCAAACTCGTCCTAAATTTACATCTTTGGATAAATCAAGCAGCCAAAAACCGTTCGAATTTATCCAAACCGTGAAGCAATCCGCTATGTACCATTGGGAAAATCTGTTGCCTGCCTGTGGTATCGATATTCCTGCAAAGGGTAAACATAGCGCTTGCCCTGTCTGCGGCGGCACCGACCGTTTTCACTTTATTGATGACCACCATCACGGCAACTGGCACTGTCGCCAGTGTGATCTTCCGAACTACGGAGATGGATTGGATTTAGTAGCAAAAACCAACCGTATCTCAGTTCTTGAGGCTGCTAAGATTGTTGCTAACGTACTGGCATTACCTTTGTCAGAACTCAAACCAGCCAAAGAAACCACTTATCCAGTACAGCCAATTGCCGAAAGAGTCGCGGCACTGATGGCTCAAACTGTTGCTGGGCAGTCTCCCTATCTGACCGCAAAGGGGCTGCATTGCCCTAATCAGCGGCTGCTGTCCGATAATTCGGCAGTGTTGCGACTCGCAACATTGGACGAAAAAGTAACAGGTGCACAGATTATCAAACCTGATGGTGAGAAAAAATTACTGTCTGGCAGCCAGAAGAAAGGTTCGTTTATCGCGCTGTCTGAGCTAAAAGATAACCCGGATACGGTGACCATTACCGAGGGTTATGCTACAGCATTGACAGTTAACCAGTTCTATAAAGGTACTATTTTGGCAGCGCTAGATGCAGGCAATTTGCTTTCTGTCGCAAAAGCCGTTCGGGAGCGCTGGCCGGACACGAAAATTATTCTGGCAGCAGATAACGACTGGCATCATCCCGACGAACTGGATAAAAACGGCAACCCAAAGGTAAATATCGGCAAGATTTCAGCAGAAAAAGTTGCCCTTGCGGTTAATGGTTGGGTTACGTTGCCCTCCACGGAATACAAAGCTGACTGGGATGATTATCGTCAGCAGCATGGCATTGAGTCAGCAAAACAGACATTCAGTAATGGGTTGTATCAGGTGGTAGAGAACGTAGCGGTGTCAAAATCTGTGACCGCTAATTCAGATGAATACCGAGAGAAAGAATACGACCCGCTAAAACCCCATATCGATATTCGCAAGAACGGAATTTACTGGGTTGAACCTAAAGAGCAAGGTGGCAAAATCGTCGAAGTTGAAAAATGGTTGAGTGATTACATGGAGATAGTCGGCATTGGCAATGATGGTAGCGAAGGCTATCTCATTATTAAGCTGCATCAGGAAGGAACGGGAAAATGTATCATTGAAGCGCTTCCCCGCCGTGAAATCGGAATGCCGGTAGGCTGGGCAAGATTGCGTTCACGGGGAATGAATATCACCGTAAAAAATAGCCTATTGCCTGTTTTAGCTGAGCACCTGCAACGCAGCGGTGATCGCCGTGAATGGATTGTGACACAGAAAGCAGGCTGGCACTGCGGGGCTTATGTGATGCCGGACGGTGAAATCATCGGTCAGCCTTATATGCCTGTCGCGTTCAGTGGCGGCACATCCGCAATTGCCGGTTATGTGGTCAGAGGAACAGCCGAAGATTGGAAAATGCACGTTGCGTCATTACTGAAAGGCAACCGGTCAATGATGCTGGGCGTACTGGTGGGATTGTCTGCACCACTTAACTCACTGACAGGTGGTAGCTGCTTTGGTGTGCATTCATTCGCCCAATCCTCCGCAGGGAAAACCACCACCGTTGAGGCTGCCAGCAGCTTATACGGTGATCCCGAAGAACTTAAATTATCGTGGCACGGTACTAATCACGGTTTTAAATAATGAAGCCGCTGCTCGTAATGATGGTTTCATGCCCATTGACGAAATCGGACAAAGTTCGAATCCGAAAGAAATCGCTAACAGTGCCTATAGCCTGTTTAACGGTGTCGGAAAAATTCAGGGGAAACGGGAAGGTGGGAACCGTGCGGTGATCCGCTGGAAAATTGCCGCCCTTTCAACAGGCGAGGAAGATTTAGAAACGTTCCTGATAAAAGGTGGGATCACCCCAAAAGCCGGGCAGCTTGTCAGGTTGCTCAGTGTGCCCTTTATTGATACGGAATGTTTCAATGGCTATGAGGATGGTGATTCTCATGCAAGAGCCATCAAACGTGAATCCAAACGCTATTGTGGTGCAGCGGGTCGGGCATGGGTTCAATGGTTGTCTGTAAATCAGGAGCAGGTAATCGAAGTAACCGCCCGTAAAGAAAAAGAGTGGCTTGATGGCCTGCCAGAAGAAGCCTCAGCCCAAGTCAAGCGCGTTGCTGTTCGTTTCGCGTTACTGGATGCTGCCGGAGAGCTGGCAATCCATATTACCGGCTGGAGTAAAGAAGCGAGTCATGCGGCGATAAAGCAAAGTTTCGATGATTGGTTAGCTGATTTTGGCATCGGAAATCGGGAAAAATATCAGGTTATCACCCGTACTCGTGACTTTATCCAAAAATACGGGCTTTCACGCTTCCAACCTTATACCTACGGCAGGCCAAATGGTGATATTGATACATCACACTCCATGAGAATTAGCGATCTTGCCGGGTATCTGGTGCATAACCGTCGTAATGATGGGCAAACGGAATACCACATTATTCCCAGTGTATTTGAAGCAGAGATATTGCAGGGATTACAGAAGAAATCCGGTTTTGAGGCCTTAGAAGAAGCCGGAATGCTGGTTAAAGCGGAAAAAGATCGCTTTATCAGCAAAACCATTTCAGTAAACGGCACTCAGGGGCGATTTGTGGTGCTGATTTTCAGGGATGAAGATTGACTCTCACTTAGGGTTAAAAAAACGTTGGGATAACGGGATATTGGGATAAGAGAGATTTATTTTAAACTATATCAATAAGTTATAAATATTTTAATTATCCCGTGTTATCCCAGTATATCCCGTAACGTAGTGTTATTACAAAAATAAATATTATAACAATGGAGGTTATCCCGAAAAAAAATTTCTCTCTGGTAGGTATTAATATCTTGAATTTAAAGTAGTGACACACTATTACGGGATATGTTGGGATAATATGGGATAGAGTAACTAAATGAAATATATAATAAATATGCTATTTACCCCGTTATTCCGTGAAAATATGTGTAGTGGTATAGAGATAACCAATCGTAACGATTATGTTTCTTCGATTCTCCGAGTTACCGGGTGAATTCATTAGCCCGGTAACTCGGAGAAGACAAGCGCAGCGCGTCAGTATCGTTCTAAATAGCGAGTGTGAGAAATAATGTTCTCACACCCATCTGAGTTTACTTTACTGATTTACCCACGGTGTGGCTATTGCTAACGTGATCAAATATCGCTCTTCATCAGGATGCCGATCATCTTTGAAACGCGCTATATTCAGCATGATCTGATACTTGTCACCTGCTTGCCAGAAGGTCATTCCGGTTCCTTTCATCTTACGAAGACTGTCATGCAATTCTGGTGTATTAACCAAGGAATGGTATCCTTTAGTAAGCTTCCAGCCCGCTTTGCGCCACTGATCTTGTAAATCTAATACAATCTTGATCGCATTGTTGTAGAGTAACGGCTTAATTTGTGGCGACATACGTACACTGTTGATTATTCCATCAGTATACCGCACAACAAAAAATCGTGCGGGAGGGGTAACAAACCCATATTTCGGATCAGTAAAACGTAAACGCGCATCAGTTTTAGGTGTGTTGAACCCGATGTTATTAGGGTATTTATTTGGGAGCAATATTTGCACTGGATCGCTGCCACATTGCCTCGTAGGGTTCACCAATCACCAGCGCTATCTCTGGTTTATCGGAAAAGGAATGGTAAAGATAAACGCTAGCCAGACCAAGAACGATTAATAATGCAAAGATTAATCCAGAACGTCGCCGACCTATGCGTTGTAAAAGACTCATTTTATACCTCGTCCTGAAGCAATATCCTGAATAGTGGGTGTGAAAGATAACATTCTCACACCCACTTTGGTTTGTGCTATCCCCTGCTTACCACGGTTTATAAATTACCATTGTGATCAAATACCGTTCGTCATTGGGATGCTTGTCGTCCTTGAAAAATGCTAAACTCAGCATAATCTGATACTGATCAGCAGCTTGCCAATAGGTTGTTCCTGCACCACCTTTCATACGACGAAGATTTTCATGCAGTTCTGGTGTATTTACTAAGGGTTTATACCCTTTAGCCATCACCCAACCCGTTTTACGCCACTGATCTTGTAAATCCAAGACCATCTTGATTGCATCATCGTAGGGTAATGGCTCGATTTGTGGAGACATGCGTACACTCGTAATAATGTCATTCGCATATAGAACAGTAAAAAATCGGGCTGGAGGGGTAACAAATCCATATTTTGGATCGATAAAGCGTAAACGGGCATCTGTTTTGGGAATATTATGCCAAATTTTACCCGGAAGATGCGGATCAATATCGGCACTGGAGCGCTGCCGCATATCCTCGTAAGGTTCACCGATCACCAGCGCTATCTCTGGTTTATCGGAATAAAAAGAATGGTAAAGATAAGCGCTAGCCAGGCCGAAAACGATTAATAATATGAAGATTAAACCACCGCGCTGCCGACTTATTTGTTGTAATAAACTCATTCTACACCTCGCCCTGCTGCAATATTTTGTAGAGATTCTTCGAGTAAACTTCGGTTGCTATCATGCAGCATCTCATCAAACCGTTCTGCTGCCTTGTACACGAAAGGCATACGTTGTTTTATATCGGAAAGATCGGCCAGCGCCTCATCACTAAATTCGATAGTACGGCCATCATCAACACGTCTGCACTGACTCGCCAGCGTTAATTCAACAGATTCCGCGACACCAGAAGGGAGTCCTGTGACAAAGGAAATCTGATTGCCAAACAAGAATGTTACTAAACGAGTATCACTGTACATAGTGGGTTGTAATATGTTGATTTGCTCGTGGTTGGCAAGATGCACAACACCTTGAGCGATATCACCTGCTTCTATCGCTTCAAACGCGAATAGAATATCTGGATAGAAACGGCCAAATGTAAATTTTTCTTGTCCTATCGGCCACAATATTGGGAATTGGCTATTACCATAAATATTTTCACGCTTCTTTATACAAGTTTTGAGTTCTTCCAACCCACGTTGCTTATAAAAAGCATGCAATGGATACACATCCAAAAATAATGTTGTGTTCCCCAGCGCCATCATGTCATAGACATAATTGAATGAATACTGTGCCAGACCCGAAATTGGCTGAAGACCCGGCACATTGGAAAATATTGATAATTTATTGTTTCTACTGGCTTCTCTGGCTTCTTCTATGGCACGAGGAAAATCTTCAATTGCTATTTCGCCTTGAGCTTTTAACTTTGGATGAAGAAAGTAAAGTGGGTTATCCATTGTGTGTTCTAATTCTTTTGCGCTTTGACGCACACGTCTGTTGGCATCTTGATGAGCTTGATTCTTTTTGGCCATCTCAGAGGCATGCAACAACCCGCACCCCACCTGCTTAGAAGCAAAAGCAGCAAGCCCCGCCCATTGGAAGCGATTGTCGTTCAGCCAAAGTTTCGCGTAAGCCGCGTTAATACGTTTATTGCGTTCTTTGGGGTCGGCAATCAGTTTACCACCGGGTGCAACAATGTCTTCGGCCTCTTTCTGATACCTGCGCCAGACACACTCACAGGTGAGTATAGGGACATCAATAACTTTAATCTGTTTTCCGTCTTTTTCTTCGAAATGACAATCACACGCAGCGACAGGTTGGGTACTTTGGTGTAAAGCCAAATCATCATATTTATGTTTTTTTAAGATTTCGATCATGTCCGTCTTCCTGATAAAAATAGTTTCAATATCATCCTGTTACTAAAATATATACCGCCGTTTATACACCTCACTTAATGAAGCACAACAGCTACACTGACTGAGGCGGTTCTATTTTGACCGTGAAGGGCGTACTGGTTAGCCCTTCTGCAAGATCTATACCCTGACCATCACTGATTCCTGAATGCACCATTTTGCTATTCAGTGTATAAGGCGTATTCGGTATCGGTGTATTCGTGCTATCTTCGATAATTTTAATGTATAAATCATTTTTAAGTATTTTCTGACAGTCATGGGTATAAATCGAGTTTTCATTACTCATCGAGCTTTCTCCTGTTCCAGCGCCAGCAGGTAATCCTGACCGGATACTTTTTCAAGACGTTGTCCGGCTTCCAGCTTTTGCTTCAACCACTGTTCAATCCGGGGTTCTAAACTGCCTGCGGGCTGATCCCATTGCTTCGCCATTGCCCCGTGCTTTTCCCATAAATCACAATATAGTGAACTGGTTAACACTTTCAGGCCGTAAGGGGAGCATAACCAAACGCCCAGCAGGTGTTCGCCTAACGTAAACGGAATTTCAGGGTTACCTTCTCCGCAATCTTTGGGACGGCAAAACGGCACCGGCTGTGGTGTGTCGATCATCAGTTCTGTGACAGGCGACAGCATCAGTGACCAGTCGCCCGGAGTGAAGGCAGGTATCATCGCGCTAAAAACACGGGCATCCATAATGCGGAACAGCACCTGTTCGCCATTCATCATGACCAGTTGCCGGTGTTGCCAGTGGGTAAGCTGCTCCTGCCAAGGTATATGACTGCGGTATGCCCAGCCCCAACTGTTATCACTGAGTGCGTGGCGCTCCAGCATCTCCCCTATCTGGTATAGCCGGCTGCTTTTCGCCTGTACCAGCCACGGGCTTTGTTTCAGCATCTTGTGCATCGGCGTACCGCTGTAGAGCGGAAATGCCTGCTCAACCCAGTCGTTATGGTAAAACTGATCGACCGGATTGGGTTGCGCCAGCGAATTGAGGATAAAGAATACCGATGCATCATTGGATTTATTCAGCCATGCCTGCCAGCTTGTTGCTGTTTCTGTCATCATTTCTTCCGTCATTATGATTATTCCTTTTTGGCGGGTTTAATCACCGGACTGACATCCTGCTGTGCCAGTAACGGGCAGTATGGATGAGCCGGGAATTCCACCATCGGCAATGGTGCTACACCTTCCGGCAATTGCAATGCCAGCCCGCGCCCGCTGCCACCCGAACCTTGCCCGACATTAATCGGTGAGCACAGAATGCCGCCCGGCGTGACTTTGAGAAACGTGCCACCTACTTTCAGCGTGATTTCAGATGCCGCTTCCAGTACCACTTTGCCGCCACTTTTCAGGTGGATTTCTTGCCCGCTGTCAAACACTGTGGCATCCCCGGTCTGGATATGCTGGCTGCCGGCAATCCGGTGTGACACATCCCCTTCGGTGGTGATTTTGCGCGAACCGGCCACCTGATGATGGTCATCGGCGCGGATATCGTGGTAGCGGTTACTGTCGATGCGGCTCTTCTGGTTGTGCTTGATATGCCAGTAAGCATCATTTTCGATATGGGCGGTAAAATCTTTCTGGCCGTGAAAATAGATTTCTTCGCTGCCTTTCGCATCCTCGAAGCGCAGTTCGTTAAAACCCTTGCCCTTGTGGGTTTTGGTTTTAAAGGTCGTGTGGGTCTTTTGCGCCGGTAAATCCAGCGGCGGGCGGTTCAGGCCGTTATAAACGCAGCCGGTGACAATCGGGCGGTCAATATCTCCGTTCAGGTAGGAAATAATCACTTCCTGCCCGATGCGGGGGATGGCCATAAAGCCATAGCCGTTGCCGTTCCAGCCCTGCGCGACACGTACCCAGCAGGAAGCGCCGTCATCCGGGTCGTCATAGCGGTTCCAGTGAAAATGCACTTTAATCGCGCCGTCTTTATTGACGAAGATTTCCTCCCCTTGCCGACGGCACGGCCTATTCGGGTGGTCGGGACTGAACCTGCGTTGGTGGCGTTATACCGTGAAACAGGCAGTGTCGCGCAGATTAGCCGATTTATCCGCCGCAATGGCATTCGTCACCCCGCGTTCGTCTCGGGCGGGCTGGAAGTTGAGGTGATTAATGGCTAATACCATTGAGTTGATTCTGGGCAATAACATTTATTCCGGCTGGAAAACACTGAATGTCACCCGCAGTCTGGAAGAGATGTCCGGCCAGTTTAGTCTGGGCATTACCGTCAGAAATAACGATTCCCCGCTGGTACTGAAACCCGGTCACGCCTGCCAGCTGGCCATTAATGGCCAGCGGGTGGTTACCGGATATATCGATGCGGTTGAAGTGGGGATCAATGCCGACGAGCGCACGATTACGTTATCCGGCCGTGACAAGACAGGCGATTTGGTGGATTGCGCTGCCATTCATGGTCGGGGGCAATGGCGCAATGTCAGTCTGGAGACGATAGCGAAAGACCTGTGTAAACCCTTCGGGGTCACCGTTCGCTGGCAGGTTAAGGATGCCGCCGCCGCAACGGTGTTTCGCCAGTGGCAAATCGAACCCGGTGAAACCGTCTTTGACAACCTGTCCCGTGCTGCCCGGCACCGGGGCGCAATAGTGACCAGCAATGCCGCAGGCGAGCTGGTTTTTGCCACCGCGGGCAGCCAGTCCGTGGCAACACTGGTGTTGGGCAATGCCCCGCCGACAGGCGTCAAAATCAAAACGCTGGATACCGCCTTATCCTGGCAGGAGCGGTTTAGCCTCTATCGTGTCAAGGGGGCATCGGCGGCGGGCGGCCGCTGGGGGGAAACCCAAACCCCGGTACAGTCAACGGCTATTTATATGGATGCGCGAGATCCGGCTATTACGCGTTATCGCCCGACTCTCTTTCTGGCCGATGACAATATGACGAAAGCCAAAGGCACCGCCCGCGCCGCATGGGAACAAAAGCGCGCCATGGCGCATTCCACAACCGCATCGGTGGGCATCAGGGGATGGTTCAAACCCGGTGGCCAACTCTGGCAAATCAATGACATGGTCAGATTACAGGCCCCGCAAGCGGGATTCCCCGATGAACCCTTGTTGATCGTCTCCGTGAATTACCTGCTGGATAACGACAACGGCACGATAACCCGGCTGGAACTGATGCCCCGTGACGGCTTCACCGAAGCCGCCGAACCCGAACAAAAAGTCAGAGACATAAGGTGGAAACCATGATTGCCCAGTTCAATAAATTTACCGCGAGCCTGTCCCGCCGTATCCGGCTACTGGTATCGCGGGGTGTGGTTAACTTCGTGAATGACACCCTGAAGCAACAGAATATTCAGGTGTCATTGCTGGCTGAAGAAACTGCCGATGATGTCGAACGCTTCCAGAACTATGGACAGACCAGCGTTCCGCCTGCGGGCAGTGAAGCGATCGTGTTATCCGTGGGCGGCGTTCGCCAGCACCTGGTCGCCATTGCCGTGGATAACCGCCGTTTCCGTCTGGGGAACCTGAAGAGTGGTGACAGTGCCGTCTATCATCTGGAAGGGCATCACCTCTTACTCACTGAAAATGGGGTTGTTCGTATTCAGTGTAAACGGCTGGAAGTCGTGGCGGAAGAAGGGGTTGTGTTTGACACGCCACAAACCCGCTTCACGGGCAATGTGGATATAGTCGGCATCAGCCAGGCTCAGGATCATATGTCCGGCCAGACGAGTGGTAAAGACCATATTCACCATGAGCATGACGGATACAGTACGAGTCCCCCCCGATGAATGCAATGAATGATATCGCCTTACAGTGGCAAATCAACGGTGCCGATATTGTTATCAATAATGCCGATATCGCACTGGATGATTCACTCAGCACCGCCGTCATCATTTCATTATTCACTGACCGCCGGGCGCTCGACTCCGACGAACTCCCGACAGGCTCGGGGACAGACAGGCGCGGTTGGTGGGGCGATAGCTTTAACTCACGGCCTATCGGCAGCCGGCTCTGGCTGCTGGCCCGTGAAAAGCAACTGTCTGCCGTTCTGCACCGCGCCAAAGCCTACGCCGATGAAGCGCTGGCCTGGCTGGTTGATGAGCGTCACGTAAGAAAAATCGATGTAATGGCGACGGCGCCTGCATCCGGCGTTTTACTGTTGACCGTCTCTGTCACGTTATTTGATGGCAGTGTGTTGCCACTGCCTTTTAAAACATTGTTAAGCAGGATTTAAATGCCGTATAAAGCCCCCGCACTTTCAACATTAATCGCCCGCAATCAGGCTGACATTGAAAGCCGGTTGCCGGGAACCTATGCCCGAACGGCATTTCGGACAACCCGTGCTATCGCGTATGCCAATGCAGGCAATGCTGCCGGACTGCATGACCATCTGGCGTGGACCAGTCGGCAGGTTGTCCCGCATCTTGCGGATGATGACAAGCTGCTGGAACATTGCGAATTCTGGGGTGTCTGGCGTAAAGCCGCCACGAACGCCAGCGGCATATTAACCGTGACCGTGTCTGCGGATACATTAATCCCTGAAGGCACCCGCTGGCAGCGCCCTGATGGGGTGGTGTTAGAGTCTATTGATGATGTCCAGGCCATCGCGGGTGATAATCCGGTTTCAGTGACCGCGATTGAGGCAGGCCGTAAAGGCAACACCGCTGAAGGCGTGCCACTGGAGTTAATTTCTCCGGTGGTGAATGTTCAGACACAGGCCCGTTGTCGATACCTCGGCGGCGGGGCTGAACAGGAATCGATGGATTCGCTGCGTTCCCGTTTGTTGTTTCGGGTGCAGTATCCACCTTCCGGCGGCAACCAGTATGACTACGAGCGCTGGGCGCTGGAAGTCCCCGGCGTCACCCGCGCCTGGTGCATTCCCCGTTATCGTGGACATGGCACGGTGGGCGTGATGTTCGTGATGGATGAAGAGCCTGACATCTTCCCCGGCACGGCTGACCTGAACAGAATAAAAGACTACCTGACCGGTCATATCAACCCCGTCACCAATCAGGTGGAAGGCAAGACCACCGGGGCGGAGTTGATCGTGATGAGTCCGGCCGCGAAAGTCACCAACTTCGCTATTCGCCTGTCACCCAATACGGAAGAGGTGCGTGATGCCGTCAAAACGCACCTGAAAATCTATCTGGAAAACCTGCGTCCCGGTGGCCTGGCATTCCTGTCTGAAATCCGTGCCGCCATCTCGAACGCCCCCGGTGAAATTGATAACACAGTCTTCAGCCCGACTGGCGATATTCACGCCGCAGAAAATGAGATTTTTGTGCTGGGAGATATCACATGGCGATGACAGCCAAAGATTACCAACGCTCAGGGCTGCAATTGCTGCCGAATGGCCTGGCCTGGTCAAAAAATCTTGACAGCAATCTGGCCAAATTGATGCTGGCCACTGGGGAAGAATTCGCCCGGGTTGATGCTATCAATGCCGTGTTGCTAGAAGAAATCTTTGCCGACCGGGCATTTGTGTTACTGGACGATTGGGAAGATTTTGTCGGATTGCCTGATTGCAGCATTGATAAAGAGTCATCAATCAACAGCCGTCGTCAGGCTGTCAAGACAAAATTAATCATGTCCGGCAGCCTGTGCAATCAGTTCTATGAACGTTTGGCTGCCGACCGTGGCTACCGCATCAGACTGGAAGAGCACTACCCGCATCACTGCCTGCGTGACTGCCATTATCCCATTTACCCCGATATCAACTGGTTTCGCGTGTTCGTCCACGTCGCGGACAGGATAACCCATTTTGCCACCGTACTGGATCACTGCCAGCAACGCTTACGCATTGCCGATGCCGCCGATTTGGAATGCCTGCTGGCGCGTTACGCGCCCGCTGAAACCGAATTTGTTTTTATTTATGAGTGAGGAATAACGATGTTCGGACTCGATAACCCGTCAGGTATCAACGTGATGCCTGCCATCACCCCCACCAACAATTCTGTCCCCCTTTGGTTTACTGAAGGGGGCGCGGGATTGAGTGCCAGCTATCCCGGTCAGGAATGGTTTAACCAGATTCAGGCTGAATTGTTGGGCGTACTGAAAGAGGCAGGTATCACGCCAGATAAAAGCAAACTGAATCAACTGGCTGTTGCCATCAAAAGTATCGTTGCTAATGGCATTACACTGACCGACAGAACGGGTAACAGCAGCAAAATGGCCGCCAGTCAGAAACTGGTGACTGAAGTTAATGAGAATGCTAATAGCCGTATGGAGAAAAACCAGAACGGCGCAGACATTCCGAACAAGCCGGAGTTTGTGAAAAATATTGGTGCGCTCCCCACAACCGGCGGAGTATTAACGGGGAAATTGTTTGTCTCGGGTGTCTCGGCGGATATTGAAGCTAAAGGGTGGGTTGGGGCTACCAAGCTATACGATCGTTTTGATCATGGCGGCTGGTCGCGGGCGTACAGTGAAGCATTTCCCCCTTCAGCGGCAGTGGTTGGCGCCTATTCGATGAAAGAAGCGAATGACCGTTATGCACTGAAAAAATCGCATGAAACGTTTTCGTGCGGCGGTGTGGATGTTGAGGCGACACATGACTGGGCGGGGCTTAAATTAAAAAACGCAAACGGTTATTACGTTCAGTTCTCTGCTACCCCGCATGAAAATCCCGTAATGCTGACAGTGTATTACCGAGATGGCGCAAATAAAACACAATATTACGCCAGTCTGCGCAAAAAATCCGGTGAGATAGCATTGCTATCTGATGTGGCAGATAACGCGAGTATCGGTATTAACCAGAGTTGGCGGGATGTTCGGTCTCAACGCACGGGGGGCAGGCAATATACGAATACGGCAGGCAGGCCGATAGCGGTATTCGTTAACACGAAAAAACGAGAAAAATACAATGTCGCGCTGGGGATTGGTGCTAGCGTAAATGGCGTTGAGGTTGCGTATAATTGGTCAGGTTATGACGGCCCGCTATCAATTTTGAGTGTATTTTTTATCGTTCCGGTTGGCGCGAATTACGAAGTTGATGCGTACCTCGCGAGCGAAGGCAATTTTATCGAATCATGGTCTGAATTGAGGTAATCATGAAGTACTACAAATCAACAGATAATAAAGTGTACGCGTATGAATCAGACGGTTCGCAGGATTCGTGGATAAAACCGGGTCTTGTGCCCATTACCGAGGCTGAGGCTGACGCAATTACGAATTCCCCGCCCACACCGGAGCAGCTACAACAAAATGCAGAGTATGAGAAACGATACCGAATGTCGAAAGCTGCAAACTCTATAGCACCGTTACAGTACGCCGTAGACCTAAAAATGGAAACGGATAGCGAACGGGCGGCATTGACAGAGTGGAAAAAATATATGGTGCTGCTCAATCGGGTGGACTGCTCTACCGCCCCCGATGTCAAATGGCCGGAGCAGCCGAAGTCATTATTGAGAGAATAAAAACAACAGTCATATTCCCCCTAACAAGAAACTAGGGGGAAATGAAAGCCTAATCTCAGTAGTTATACCACTTAGCCTCAATTTTAAGAGGATGATTTTTTTGCATCAGCAATTCACCAATTTTCTTCGCTTCCGTTCCCCTATATTGAGGTTCATAAAATTCGGTCAATGCAGAGTAATATCCAAGGTGATAAACAACACCACTAACTGTTATTGTCAGCTTTTTACTGGTAGCTTTCTGCAGTGCATCTTCTTTATTGCGGTAAAGAAAACGCAGGCTTAACACACCATCATTGGTCTTATCGTCAAGAGTCCAGAAAATACCGTCAAGGCTATAATCTGGATAAGAGAGAGTCCCTGTTCTCGCGTTATTATCCCCCCATTTTTTTCCGGGAATAATTTCAGATGGCGTTACGGACATAAGCGCCCAATAACTAGCTATATCGGAAGGCTCTGATACACGGGTAAGCACCTCCCAGTCATTACCATCTAAATCATTCGGTAAGGCAACCCAAGAAATGACATTGCCTGATGATGCATGATGTTCTATGTCAGACAGATAGTTAAAGCGGGTACCCACTTCGACACCTGCTTGCGCCCAATAATCACCTTCTTTGACCGTTTGATTAGTGAGTCCTGGGTTACGTATTAAGAAAGCATACTTACCATCCCAATTCTTTCTCCTCACGCATTTACCCGCTTGTAGTTGCAATATTGCCCATGCATAAGAACCTTCTTTTGCGACTAAGAGTGTATCCCAATAGGAGATATTTGATATTATAGTCAGCCTGTTTTTTTACATTTAGGGGATTTTTTCATGAATAAGAAATCAATAGCCCAATGGTTCATTTCTGATGAACTCTGGCAGAAAATTGAACCCTTACTCCCTCCACATAAAACCCATCACCCTTTGGGCTGCCATCGCCGCCGTGTCGATAATCGGGCCGCTATGAATGCTATCTTTTTTGTGTTACGAACCGGATGCCAGTGGAATGCCCTCAATGCCACAGGGATTTGTTCTTCAAGCAGTGCTCACCGCCGTTTTCAGGAATGGGTGGCGGGAGGCGTCTTTGAGCGACTCTGGCAAAATGGCTTACTCGCCAGTGAAAAAATAGGGGCTATCGACTGGGGCAAATTGGCACTGGATGGCTGTTTGACTAAAGCGCCCCTGGCCGGCTCAAAAAAACAGGCCGCAACCCAACAGACCGGGGAAAACAAGGCGTAAAGCGAAGTTTGCTCACGGATGGACAGGGCTTGCCATTAGCGATTGCCGTTGCGCCCGCTAATATTCATGATATCAGACTTGTTATAGCCACCCTGGACGGTTTACAGACAGGACGCCGGGGTTATGGAACCAAACTCCATCTGGATAAAGCTTATGAGGCGGAATGGCTGGAAAAAGAATTAAAAACCCGTGGATACGTCCCCTGCATACAATCAAGAAAAGAAGAACAAGATGCGCTGGCCGAACAATATGATTTTAAAGTGAACCGTTGGGTTGTTGAAAGGACACACAGTTGGCTTAATCGTTTTCGTCGTATTCTGGTTCGTTGGGAAAAACGGGTTGAAAATTATGAAGCCATGCTTCATTTGGCTTGTAGTTTAATTGTCTGGAATATAATCCTATTGGGATAGGCTCTAAATCACTCATGTTTTTTTACCTCTTATATTGAAAAGACCGAGGAATGATACAGCTCCTGATTTTTTGTGAAATCGAACAGGATTGTAGGAATGAAGATACATTTTGGGGAGGTTTTACGGATATCAATTGACTACAGAGACATAGGAATTAATGGGCAAAAAGCAATTATCTATTGATGTTAAAATAATCTAAATATACCGCGTATTTTGATAAAAACATCGTAATATAATTTTTCGCGATTTAAATGAAACGTTTTTTCAATTCACGCGGCGCGCTACATCTCCAGAATATCCAATCGTTTCAGAAAATACTTTAAGATAATCTTTTCCATTTACCCAATGTCTACAATCCTGATCATAGAATTGCTGGCATTTAGAATTATTGGTTTACATAATAACGATTATCAATAATAATATTTAGTAACAATCAAATTAATTCACTTACTAAGTGTCTGAAATATCATAGATTGTGACGATATATTTGTTAGTTCAACATCAAGCTACATTAACCATACTACACAAACACACGTTAATACTTTTAACAGGGAAAATGCGGAAAGATTGTAAGGGAAGCCTTGCAAACGGGATGCACTCGTATGAAAGATATGAAAAAAATACTCTTCTCAATCATGTTCAGTGTGACATTAACTGGTTGCACCACTCAATGGGTGCCGGTAGGAAGTCATTACACGCCTTTTAATGAAGCGAATTCAGAGTGCAATATAGAAGCATTCCAGCAGTTCCCTGTGAGAAACGAAGTTGCCCAACGGTCTTCAATCAAAACTGTAAAACATTACTGTCCTGCCTGTTGTAAATCTGACAAAGCTGATAAATCTGACAAAGACTGTTATTTCGATCAGAGTGTCCCTACGACCGAAAGTTATGTTATGGATGTTAACGAACGCTCCAGACATCAATTATATAGCAGCTGTATGGAACGAAACGGTTGGGAAAAACAGACAAAATATCTGTTTTAATGTGCTGTAATAAATAAGAATCATGGTCTGGGTAGTCAATCAAGCTATTGGCTATCCTGAATATTTCCTATTACCACATCTCTTTTTCATATTTATCAAATAAATACCCCGTCATCGCGATCAAAGATACCCCACGACTTTAGTGTAGGATATCTCTGATTATCGGCTTAAGTAATCGTTTGCGTTGTTAGTCCAAAATCACCCCGATTCGGCGTGCTACTTCTTCATACGCTTCAATCAAGCCACCAAGACTCTGGCGGAAACGGTCTTTATCCATTTTATCCAAAGTCTGCTGATCCCACAGGCGACTACCGTCCGGAGAAAACTCATCCCCCAATACAACGTTGCCGTTGAACAAACCAAACTCTAATTTGAAATCCACCAGAATCAAGCCAGCATCATTGAACAGTTTGCTCAATACTTCGTTAGCCTTGTAACTCAGTTGTTTCATCTCGGCCAGATGCACCTTGCTAACCCAACCGAATGTTTCACAGTAGGACTCATTGACCATCGGGTCATGCTTGGCATCATTTTTCAAAAACAGATCAAACAGGGGGGGATTCAATACCATTCCTTCTTCCACACCAAGGCGCTTCACAAGAGAACCCGCAGCACGGTTGCGGATAACACACTCAACCGGCACCATATCCAGCTTTTTCACCAGGCATTCGTTGTCTGACAGCAGCCGTTCCATTTGCGTCGGAATACCCGCCTCTTCCAGTTTGTTCATAATGAAATGATTGAATTTATTATTCACCATACCCTTGCGATCAAACTGTTCGATGCGTTCACCATCCAAGGCTGATGTATCATTACGGAATTCCAGCACAAGCAGGTCAGGATTGTCAGTGGAATACACTGTTTTTGCTTTCCCACGATACAACTCAGCTTTTTTCTGCATCTTACACTCCAGAGATGTGACATCTTTAAACAAAAAAATTAAACGAAAAAATTTTACCCAAACTATAAAGGGGCCTTGGCCCCTTTATGTATTACTTGTCTGTAGCTCTGCTGAATGCGGCCTTAAATACAGCCATCATTTGATCATTTTCAGCCTGAGTTAACGGCTGGCCTTTCTCTTTGATAAATTGCAGGCTGCTTCGGTTATCCAAGTCGCCCACCTGTAACTTGTAATTTCCTTCGCTGATGGAAGGAGCCTCGACGCCCAGTTCTTTCCAGCCTGAAGAACTCAGCTCTTTATAAGTCACCTCTATCATTCCCGTCGCACGCGTACGATCAGTGACACGCATGCCTATACTTTCCAGTGTATGCGGTAATCGGTTCCAGACCACAGTGTAAGGCGCACGGACAATGATTTGGGGCAAAGCTGTATTATCGCTGCCACTGTTTACTATTAACGCCCCTGTATTCTTCGTGCTGTTCAAACTTGCTAACTCCTGCTGCTGATTTAAACCATCAGACAGCTCGTTAAGCATGATTAAATCATAATCTTGGATTATTGCCGGATCAGAGACAACTTTTCCATCATGTTCCAAACTTTCATTTGTAACAGACAGCGCGATTTGGGAACCCTGTGGAGACACTTCAATACGGTAACGTCCACGATAAGGAATATTTTCATCTGCCCGCGGCCATGAGATCCAATCAGTGACCAGAGTTTGCCTGGTATCATCTTTTTCGCTAATTTGGTAATTCTTCTTCGCCAATAGACTAACCACTTGTGACCACAGGTTGCTGTGTTCTGGGGTATTTTCAATCAACAACTTACCGGCTCGTACATTATTTCCCATGTGGGAACCCGTCAATAACTGCATAGCCTGTACTGGCGGACGAATATCAAGGGATTTACCCACCACCCCTTTTTCGGTCGCTGATGAAATATTATATTCACTATTTTGCGGCGGCAATATCATTCCTGCTGGAACGTTCAATGCTTTCAGCGGTGGCGTCTCAAGATAGGACTCATCCCCATTCACCTGACGTTTATAGTGCTGATCTTTAGAACAGGCTGCCAGCAAAACAACTAATGACAGGCCAGCAACCTTCATGACCTTCGATTTTTGCAATAATGTTGCCATTAAAATTCCCTAATTTTTACAGTAATCCAGCCAATTTCAAGGCATTATTGACCGAAACTTGTCCCGCCTGCGTCAACGGAATCATTGGCAGGCGCAGCGTGTCATCGGCAATCAACCCCAGTTTACGACAGGCCCACTTGGCTGGCGTCGGGCTAGGTTCAACAAATAATTGATGATGCAATTCCATCAGTCGGTTGTTCAGGCTACGCGCCTTCACAAATTCACCCTTCTGAGCCAGTTCGTATATTTGTGCCATCTCCGCAGCCGCTACATTCGCTGTCACAGAAATAACCCCTTTTCCACCAAGCTGCACAAAATCGAGAAAACTTGCATCATCACCACTCAGCAAAATGAAATTTTCATCATTAACCAATTCTTGGATCTGACTGACACGACCTAAGTTCCCAGTCGCTTCCTTAATCGCAACAATATTTTCCAGTTTTGCCAGACGGGCAACAGTCGATGGCAGTAAATCACATGCGGTCCGAGAGGGTACATTATACAGAATTTGCGGTAAGTCAGTATTGTCAGCTATCGCTTTATAATGCTGATATAAACCTTCCTGTGATGGTCTATTATAATAAGGTGTCACAGACAGGCAACCAGCAATACCCGTATTTTCAAAACGACGAGTCAGCGAAATGGCTTCTGCCGTCGCATTTGCCCCTGTTCCGGCAATCACCGGAATGCGGCCATCAGCCAATTCCAGTGTTGTCAGTACAACATCCACATGCTCATCTTGGTTGAGTGTTGCGCATTCACCCGTTGTCCCAACAGAAATAATTGAAGATGTACCACTGGCGACATGATAATCAATTAATTTTTTCAAACTGGTTTTATCAATCTGACCGTTTGAATTCATTGGCGTTACCATTGCAACCATACTGCCCGTAAAACCAGAGTTACCACTCACCATTGCCATTTCCCCCTTAACTAAACCTTAAACTGCGGATGAGAAGTTCATGGTACTTTCTTGTCATACAGAAGAAAACTCTTTAAGCGCACGATTTCAATGAATTTTGTTAATATCAAGTGTAGTCGATTAAACAGAGATTATAATCGCACTTCCCTTCACAAATACGATTGACCTTCTCCTGATCATTTTTTATGTTTAATGACGACACACAGCAAACATCTACCGTAGAAAGGAAAATCGCTTTGCCAAAATCAGAACAGCATTTTTTAGTGATCACCGCCCTTGGTGCAGATCGCCCCGGCATCGTCAATACCATTACCCGCCTTGCCAGCGCATGTGGTTGTAATATTGAAGACAGCCGTCTGGCAATGTTTGGCGAAGAGTTTACCTTTATCATGCTGCTATCCGGTAGCTGGAACGCCATTACCCTGATCGAATCCACTCTGCCACAGAAAGGGGCTGAACTCGAATTGCTTATTGTGATGAAACGAACCCGGTGCGGTGTCCAGACAAAATTTCCTTCGACAATTTCCGTCAGAGTGGATGTGGATGATTCACCGGGTATTGTTGAACGTTTTACCAATCTGTTCACGACCCAGAATTTCAATATTGCTGAACTGGCATCAAAAACTCATCCCGCTGTGGAAAATATGCCCGCCCGTCTGCAAATCCACATTACAGGCCATAACCCACTGGATGATAATGGCCTCATGTTCAAAGAATCCTTTTATCGCCTATGTACAGAATTAAATGCACAAGGCAGTATTAGCGTACTGGATCATTTAAATAAAAACGATTAAACGGAGAATACGTGATGAGCCGATTGAAAGCCGGTGATAAGGCCCCAAAATTCAGTCTTCCTGACCAAGATGGCAAAACCGTTGGCGTATCTGATTTCAAAGGTCAGCGTGTTTTAGTTTATTTTTATCCCAAAGCAATGACGCCAGGCTGCACTGTTCAGGCTTGTGGCTTACGTGACAAGATGAATGAACTAAAAGAAATCGGTGTTGAAGTGTTGGGCATCAGTACAGATACACCCGAAAAGTTATCCCGCTTTGTAAAAAAAGAGATGCTGAATTTCACACTTCTTGCCGATATTGACCATCAGGTTGCCGAGCAATTTGGTGTTTGGGGAGTAAAACAGTTTATGGGGAAAACCTATGAGGGCATCCATCGTATTAGTTTCTTAGTTGACCCAAAAGGTGATATTGAACACGTTTTTGATAAATTCAAAACCAGTAACCATCACCAAATCGTACTGGACTACCTGAAACAACATTCATCATAATCCGGCATCGACCAATCCCCCTGTCAAACAGGGGGAATTTCGCTATCTACATTAACGTCGTGCCTGAAATGTCAATACAATTATTATTCTGATCCGACGAGTTTTTCTTCAGGCCAAACACGAATAACCGCCTTGATCAAAGTTGCCAGTGGAATGGTGAAAAAGACGCCCCAGAAATCCGCCAAAAATAATGACAGGAATTGTGACAATCACCGTGCCGATATAAGGGATAAGTACAGACAAACCAACAAATATCGCATAAGTACAAATAGTCAGAATAACCATCTCCGTGGCTTTTTCACGAATATAATTGATGCTCTGTTGATTCTCATTTCATGCTATAGATTACCCGCTAAACCATAATTACGTGGCAACACACTCTGTCATGCTGCAACTATCTGGCGTTTATCTTTTATGATTTTTACTAAATTTATTACGATGGACTGATTTTAAGTTATGATTTGCTATCATACACACATTCATAAGTTAATAACTAACTGGGACACATTGTTTTTACGAGAAACATTTTATGATAAAAACACCTAAGAAATCCCTGATAGTGACATTGATTAGCCTATTATTATTTGGAAATTCACCCGCTTTATCTGTAAGTTCCGAAAATTCACTACCCGATATCGGAACAAGTGCGGGGGCGACCCTCAGTATCAACCAAGAAATAGAAATGGGGGATTTTTTTATACGCCAGATACGTGCTGGAGCGCCGCTAATTGATGACCCTCTGCTTAAACAATACATTAATCAATTAGGCCATAAATTAGTTAACCATGCCGATTCAGTGAAAACGCCTTTTCAATTTTATCTGATCAATAACCCCGCTATTAACGCGTATGCTGTTTTCGGTGGTAACGTAGTGCTACATTCCGGTCTATTCCGCTATAGCCGCAATGAAAGTGAGCTGGCTTCTGTCATAGCTCATGAAATCTCCCATGTAACACAACGCCACTTGGCTCGTTTTATGGAGGATACACAGCGCAAAACGCCATTCGCATGGGCAGGAGTATTAGGATCTATACTGTTGATGATGGCCAATCCACAAGCAGGAATGGCGACACTCAGCGGCACACTGGGTGGTTTTCAGCAAGGTATTATCAGTTTTACCCAGTCAAATGAACAAGAAGCTGATCGCATTGGTATGCAGATTCTCAACAATTCAGGTTTTAACCCTCATGGTATGCCTAATTTCATGCAGATTCTGGTTGATCAGACGCGATATAGCTCTAAACCGCCAGAAATGTTATTAACCCATCCACTACCCGATAGCCGTTTATCCGATGCTCGTAACAGGGCAAATCAGTATCCGAAAAAAACCGTTCCAGAATCAGAATCTCAAAATTTTCTGTTTGCCCGTGTTCGCATCCTGATAATCAGCGCTACAGATCAGCTCAATTACATTGAACAAATTCTGAATAATTACAGTCAAGGAACCGCTAAAGAACAGCTCGCCGCTGCTTATGGGCGGGTTCTCCTTCTGTCTCAGGCTCAAAAGTATGCTGAAGCCAAAACAGTATTGTCCCCATTACTGGATAAGCAGCCTGATAACATCTGGTTTATCGATGCTATGACGGATATCGATATTGAGCAAAAACAGTATGAGCAAGCGATTACCCGTTTACAGCAAGCTCTCCAGAAACATCAAAATAACCCGGTACTACAAATCAATCTTGCCAATGCCTATATTCAGGCCAAACACTATCCGCAAGCATCACAACTGCTATTTCGTTATACCTTCAACGATCCTAATGATCCCACTGGCTGGTCACTAATGACAGAATTAGCCAAAAAACAGAAAAAACGTGATAAAGAGCTGGCTTCCTACGCTGAGACTATGGCATTGCAAGGCAAATTTGACATGGCTATAAACTATCTCAGCCAAGCCAGTGCCTTGGTAACATTAAATAGTGACGATCAGGCTCGTTATGATGCCCGTATTGATCAATTGCGCCAACTGCAACAACGTCATATCCAATATGACAAATGAGGACTTTTTACATGCCACAAGTTATTTTTTATCATAATCCTCGCTGTTCAAAGAGCCGCGAAACACTCAAGCTGGTTGAAGATCTCGGTATTGCACCAGAAATCATTCACTATCTCGACACCCCACCAACGGTAGAGCAGCTTACCGTTTTACTGAAGCAACTGGGTTTCAAAGATGCCCGTCAGTTAATGCGAACCAAAGAAGAACTTTATAAGGATCTCAATCTTGGTGATGACACATTATCCCAAGCCGCATTACTCCAAGCGATGGAAAAATACCCTATATTGATAGAGCGTCCGATTGTTGTTGTCGGTGATAAAGCTCGTCTAGGTCGCCCACCAGAACAAGTTAAGGAGATTCTTGGCTGACACCTCACTTTCCAGAAAAATCATACAAACAAAAAAGTGATAGGGACATATTCACTATCACTTTTTTCCTGTTCCCTTCCTGACTGGTTCGCTCAGAGATCAAGAATATCTTTCACAAATGGTATCGTCAGCTTGCGCTGCGCCACAATAGAAGCACGGTCAAGCTCATCTAACGTTCTAAACAGTGTTTGCATTTCCCTATCGAGTCGTTTCAACACAAAACGCCCTACATCTTCGGGTAATTCAAATCCCCGTAATTTCGCCCTCAATTGCAATGCCTGAATCTTTTCATCATCAGACAGTGGCTGCAATTTGTAAATCTGCCCCCAATCCAGACGAGAAGCCAGATCCGGCAATGTCAGATTAATTTGCCGTGGAGGACGATCCCCGGTGATCAATAAGCAGGTGCGGCCAATCTCTACAATCCGGTTATAAAGATTGAAGATAGCCATTTCCCATTCTTGATCGCCTGCAATACATTCAATATTATCAATACACACTAATGATAAATGTTCCATGCCATCAAGGACTTCAGGAACAAAATAGGCACGTTTATCCAGTGGTACATATCCCACCGCCTCTCCCTGTTGGGATAATTCGGCACAAGATGCATGAAGCAAATGGCTCTTGCCCCCGCCATCGCGGGACCAAAAATAGATATAACTGCCGTGTGACTGACTAATGGCCAGTTTTATTGCAGCTAATAAGGAAGTATTCTCACCTGCAAAGAAACTGGCAAATATTTCATCATCGGGCAAATATAGGGGCAATGAAAGCTGCGACGGTGTATTCAGAAGCACCTCAAACAGAATGGATAACGAACAGCACTAAGTCTACCACAGAAAGTAACTATAAATGAAATAAATACGCTGTTTAAAACAGGCCTTGATTGTTAGCGCCTGCCTTTTCATGAAAGATAAGGTTTATAATACAGGAGATAACAACGTGTTGTTTTTCTGATTAGAATTAGAATTGACATCCAGATTAGCATCAAAGCCTATTTTTCCATCATCAAGCCGTCTTTATCAACTGCCCATAGAATGGATTCATCAGGATACAGACTACTGATCTTTATTAATAATTAATACCCTGATTTTAATAGTTATAATCAGCGATAATCTTAACTAAAAAGAATCAATAAATAGACATTAACGTTGATTAAAATTTATTTAGGCGATTGACGTATCAATTAAAATCACTCTATATCATCTTCCTGACCTCTCAGTGAAATATTAAAGAAAAAACCAAGATATAGAATGAATTAATAAAAATAACGTTATGAAAGAATATTAAATAGTAGACTTTCATTATGAGTCAAAAAAAGAAGGGTTTGTTCTTTAAAACCCTTCCTTATAAATTGAATTAATCTTACTTACTCTACAGCTTCACGTTTTTTATCATTGTCAATCGATTCTACAGAAGAAGTAATATAAGGCTCCTCCGGGCGGATAACACTGATCAATTTGAAAATCATGCTCAAACCGATACCTACTACCGTCGCCAGTGCCATACCTTTCAATTCTGCTGTACCAATCTGGATTTTCGCCCCACTGACACCAATAATCAAAATAACGGAGGTCAGGATCAGGTTCTGTGCCTTGCTATAATCAACTTTAGAATCAATCAATACCCGAATACCTGATGCACCAATAACACCATATATACGCAATTAACTTGAAGATGCGGGTTTTAAAATCTGGAAGTTATCAGTCAACCGAGTGGTGAGTTCTTTCGCTTTTTCTGGCAATGTGACATGAAAAAAGTGGCGCAGCGTTTCACGGAATGTTTTGGTATCCGGAAAATAGACATTGTTTCGTACCTGCTCATTCACATACTTCCATAATCGCTCAATCGGGTTGAGATTAGGGCTGTAAGGCGGCAGGTAGTGCAACTCAATATTCAAAACCTCGGCAAAAAATTGGACGACTCCGGAACGGTGATAACCCGCACCATCCAGAATAATGTGGATTTTTTGCGAAAGTGGATAGGTTTCCCGGATTGAGCCGAAAAAAAGGACGACATTTTTCGCGTTAATCGTCGGATATTCACGAACAATAGTCTCTTCAATCCGTTGTAAATTAAGGGCACCCATGATGTTGAGTCGAGTACGACTGCCTGTGGTTTCAACCACTTTGACGTGCTTCCGCCCGCTCTTCATCCAGCCATAACTTAATTTTGTGGACAGGGTCGGGTGAACCGCATCAATAAATAAAATAGGCGCATTCTGGCCACATTCTTCTTTCAGCGCGTTGTAGGTTTCAATAAACTGTTGCTGTTTATCCGCATCAAATTTATGCGGAGCACCCATTGGCTTCTTGTAGCTGAAACCTTGACGGTGAAGCCATTTCGTCATTCCTGCGACAGTGAAAGTCACCTGCCATCGTGCCCGAACATAGGCCACAATTTGTGCGGTAGTGTGCATCAAATTTGCCATCAGATACTCAACTAATTCTGTTGTTTGTTCGGCAGACAAACGGCTTTCAGAGCCCCCATTTTCAGGGGCGAGTTTTTCCTCAGAGAAGTAATCTTTCAGATGGCGGCTCACCGTACTTTCATGGATCCGCAAAGCCTGAGCAATCATCTGGGCAGTCCAGCCTTCTGAGGCCAAAAGCACGGCCTTGATGCGGTCACGTACTCGTCCATCGCGAGTCGTATCATGCATCAATTCGAGGGCGTCTTTTTGGGCATCTGTTAGATTAATTTTCATGGGCGCAATCATGATCTGATACAAATGAAAAATCAAGCATCTTCAATGACGACGGGTATAGCAACAAAGAAACGCCGCCCATAACCGGGACAGGAATGACCTGAATTGCCGCAGCCAGTTTGCCAACACAAGAAAGCAGAATGGCCAGTATCGCTGCTCCACCAATCACCCATGAACTGTACACTCGGGTAATCGCCATAACACCAATGTTTTCACCATAAGTTGTATTGGGAGTCGAACCAAAAAAACCCGAAATCATAGTTGAAAAACCATTCGCAAACATCGAACGGTGCAGACCGGGGTCTTTCAATAAATCCTTCTGCACAATATTAGCCGTGACGACCAGATGACCAACATGTTCCGCAATCACGACCAGCGCTGCGGGCAAAATATACCCGTCGTCATTGAAGATGCTTGATTTTTCATTTGTATCAGATCATGATTGCGCCCATGAAAATTAATCTAACAGATGCCCAAAAAGACGCCCTCGAATTGATGCATGATACGACTCGCGATGGACGAGTACGTGACCGCATCAAGGCCGTGCTTTTGGCCTCAGAAGGCTGGACTGCCCAGATGATTGCTCAGGCTTTGCGGATCCATGAAAGTACGGTGAGCCGCCATCTGAAAGATTACTTCTCTGAGGAAAAACTCGCCCCTGAAAATGGGGGCTCTGAAAGCCGTTTGTCTGCCGAACAAACAACAGAATTAGTTGAGTATCTGATGGCAAATTTGATGCACACTACCGCACAAATTGTGGCCTATGTTCGGGCACGATGGCAGGTGACTTTCACTGTCGCAGGAATGACGAAATGGCTTCACCGTCAAGGTTTCAGCTACAAGAAGCCAATGGGTGCTCCGCATAAATTTGATGCGGATAAACAGCAACAGTTTATTGAAACCTACAACGCGCTGAAAGAAGAATGTGGCCAGAATGCGCCTATTTTATTTATTGATGCGGTTCACCCGACCCTGTCCACAAAATTAAGTTATGGCTGGATGAAGAGCGGGCGGAAGCACGTCAAAGTGGTTGAAACCACAGGTAGTCGTACTCGACTCAACATCATGGGTGCCCTTAATTTACAACGGATTGAAG
Source organism: Xenorhabdus bovienii SS-2004 (assembly GCF_000027225.1). Lineage (NCBI taxonomy): Bacteria > Pseudomonadati > Pseudomonadota > Gammaproteobacteria > Enterobacterales > Morganellaceae > Xenorhabdus > Xenorhabdus bovienii. Next base: position 2,587,192 of record NC_013892.1, on the reverse strand, counting down.
AGACTATTGTTCGTGAATATCCGACGATTAACGCGAAAAATGTCGTCCTTTTTTTCGGCTCAATCCGGGAAACCTATCCACTTTCGCAAAAAATCCACATTATTCTGGATGGTGCGGGTTATCACCGTTCCGGAGTCGTCCAATTTTTTGCCGAGGTTTTGAATATTGAGTTGCACTACCTGCCGCCTTACAGCCCTAATCTCAACCCGATTGAGCGATTATGGAAGTATGTGAATGAGCAGGTACGAAACAATGTCTATTTTCCGGATACCAAAACATTCCGTGAAACGCTGCGCCACTTTTTTCATGTCACATTGCCAGAAAAAGCGAAAGAACTCACCACTCGGTTGACTGATAACTTCCAGATTTTAAAACCCGCATCTTCAAGTTAATTGCGTATAGTCATAATGGCAAACCATTCAAAACGCGGTGTATAGAATGTCGGTAATGCAAACCACGGTGCCTCAAGTACAGGAGTAAAATCCACTGCTCCCATAAAAAACGCCAGCGCATAGCCTGCTAAAACACCAATCAAGATTGGAATAATCGCCATAAAGCCACGGAACATCACCGAACCCAAAATTGTCACGGCTAATGTTACCATCGATATAGTCAGGTTAGCCGTATTGACTTCAGCTCCAATGGCTACGCGCAAACCAGCCATATCTGCTGCAACCCCTGCCAGCTCCAGACCAATGACAGCAACAATTGCTCCCATTGCCGCTGGCGGAAAAATCACATTGATCCAACCCCGTCCTGCAATTTTGACAATCAACGAAACCAGACAAAACAACAGTCCACAAACAATAAATCCACCCAGAGCCAGCTCATATCCCAGAGGCAACAACAAAAGTACCGGCGAAATAAATGCAAAACTTGAGCCTAAATAAGCCGGAATTTTCCCTTTACAAATAAACAGATACAGTAATGTTGGCAGTGTCGCGTTAACGGCGGCAAGTTAGCAAAAGTGGTGTTGCCGGTTATTTAGGCCGCCAGCAAATAGAATTGTTCCGCGGGTGATAATCCATCACTTTGTGGATGTTGATATTGCCCTTTGCGTATCATGTGAATCAGTTCGATGCCGGCCAGGAGCGTCTGTGCCCGGCGAAACGATTTGAACCCCAGCATCTGTCGTATCCGACGTTTGATATTGCGGTGATCTTGCTCAACCAGATTATTCAGGTATTTATTTTGCCGGATTTCAATCCCCTGCTGAGGCGATCCTTCCGCATTGAGGAGAGTGAGCGCGGCAGTATTGGCCCCACTTTTATCGATAGTCACAACGGCGGGTCTGCCGTGCAGGCGTATCGCTTTACGGAAAAAACGCTGGGCAGCCATTGCATCGCGGCGAGCGGTCAGCAGGAAGTCAACCGTCTGACCGTCGGTATCGACCGCCCGGTAAAGGTATTTCCACTGACCTTTCACTTTGATATACGTTTCATCCATTCGCCACCGGGAGCCAACGGGCTTTTTGCGAGGTCGGAAAGCCTTGCCGAGCAGGGGCACCAGACGTAACACCCAACGATGTATTGTGGCATGGTCGACCTCAATGCCGCGCTCTGCCATCATCTCTTCGAGATTGCGCAGACTCAAGGCATAAGCGAGGTACCAACGGACACATTGGGCCATGATATCGACAGGATAATGGAGGCGTTTAAACGCGTTTCGGATCAGGGACATCACTCTGGACTCGCTCAAAAACAGGGGAGCTTACCTGATGACCGCTTAATGCGACAGAACCTTATTTATATCCTCTATGTTACTTTGCTAGAAACCAAAAAAAGCCGGCTTTTCAGCCGGCTAAATGTTATTTAGTACCAAATATTTTATCGCCCGCATCTCCCAGACCAGGAACAATATATCCATGCTCATTCAGACATTCGTCAATCGAGGCAGTAAACAGTTCGACATCAGGATGAACCTTCGCCAGTGCGGCAACCCCTTCTGGTGCGGCAACCAAAACCAATACCTTAATCACAGGACATCCTGCCTTTTTCAGCAGATCAATCGTGGCAATCATAGAACCGCCGGTCGCCAGCATCGGATCAACAACCAAAGCCATGCGCTCACTAATATCAGAAACCAGTTTCTGAAAATAAGGCACAGGTTCGAACGTTTCTTCGTCACGATAAACACCGACAACACTGATCCGAGCACTTGGAATATTTTCCAATACACCATCCATCATGCCCAAACCGGCACGCAGGATAGGAACCACAGTAATTTTCTTCCCTTTAATCTGGTCTATTTCTACCGGACCACACCATCCTTCAATGGTCACTTTTTCTACTTCTAAATCAGCAGTTGCTTCATATGTCAGAAGGCTACCCACTTCTGAGGCCAGTTCACGAAAGCGCTTAGTGCTTATATCATGAGCTCGCATCAGGCCGAGTTTATGTTTAACTAGTGGGTGTTGAACTTCAACGATCTTCATGCGTTTCTCCTACTGTATATAGCCGGCAGATAAAAAAAAATATTCAAATATTACGCTAAGTTCCCGCTATAGCTTGCTATTATGCTGAATTTACTGAATTGTTGTTTTTGCTGATTTTCGTGCATTTAAAGAAGTTTTAAGCTATTTTTGGATTATCAGCACCCCTCATAGCACCCCGTTGCTTTGCAAAAATTTAAACAAGGAGAACATCACAGGTGGCCTATTATAGCATTGAAAAAGGCAGTGTCGCGTTAACGGCGGCAAGTTAGCAAAAGTGGTGTTGCCGGTTATTTAGGCCGCCAGCAAATAGAATTGTTCCGCGGGTGATAATCCATCACTTTGTGGATGTTGATATTGCCCTTTGCGTATCATGTGAATCAGTTCGATGCCGGCCAGGAGCGTCTGTGCCCGGCGAAACGATTTGAACCCCAGCATCTGTGGTTCTGTCGCATTAAGCGGTCATCAGGTAAGCTCCCCTGTTTTTGAGCGAGTCCAGAGTGATGTCCCTGATCCGAAACGCGTTTAAACGCCTCCATTATCCTGTCGATATCATGGCCCAATGTGTCCGTTGGTACCTCGCTTATGCCTTGAGTCTGCGCAATCTCGAAGAGATGATGGCAGAGCGCGGCATTGAGGTCGACCATGCCACAATACATCGTTGGGTGTTACGTCTGGTGCCCCTGCTCGGCAAGGCTTTCCGACCTCGCAAAAAGCCCGTTGGCTCCCGGTGGCGAATGGATGAAACGTATATCAAAGTGAAAGGTCAGTGGAAATACCTTTACCGGGCGGTCGATACCGACGGTCAGACGGTTGACTTCCTGCTGACCGCTCGCCGCGATGCAATGGCTGCCCAGCGTTTTTTCCGTAAAGCGATACGCCTGCACGGCAGACCCGCCGTTGTGACTATCGATAAAAGTGGGGCCAATACTGCCGCGCTCACTCTCCTCAATGCGGAAGGATCGCCTCAGCAGGGGATTGAAATCCGGCAAAATAAATACCTGAATAATCTGGTTGAGCAAGATCACCGCAATATCAAACGTCGGATACGACAGATGCTGGGGTTCAAATCGTTTCGCCGGGCACAGACGCTCCTGGCCGGCATCGAACTGATTCACATGATACGCAAAGGGCAATATCAACATCCACAAAGTGATGGATTATCACCCGCGGAACAATTCTATTTGCTGGCGGCCTAAATAACCGGCAACACCACTTTTGCTAACTTGCCGCCGTTAACGCGACACTGCCATAAATCTCATGATCGCACGGCTGGGATTGCAGGAAATATGCTGGAGCCACGTGAAGTGGGTATTGGAGCGAAAGTGAGTTTCTAAAAATCAGCATTAACCGCGCTGATCTGTCAATTGAGTAAGGTTAGCGCACCCCGTTAACGATGGGGGAGGCGTAGGGGCGACTAATCGGCCGCGCCTCCTGCCTCCATCTCATTACGTGTGGGACTTATTATCTGAATTCACGACCTGCCAATTTTGATTAATAATTTATTGGCCTGAATTTGTCACGATAGGTTCTATTAATAGCAGCTTGGTTAATTCTTTGGACGAAGGCTTACTTTCTTCTCCTTTCGGCACCACAAAAAACTCACCTTGCTTTATTATTACATGATCATCTTTAAAATCGATGCGAAGTTCACCTTCAATAACCATGAATACCTTGTCTTCATCTTTATGGGTGTGCCATATAAAATCACCGTCTGCGAGTAATATAATTATCTTATATTCGTTTGTTTGAGTTATTACCTTCGGTGACCATACTTCTTTGATTAAATCAAATTCTTGTTTTAAATTTTTTACTTTTCTCAATGCAGTCATCTGGCTCATGTTATATACCTTTCCTTTAGTGAGTTTTTGGTTTGAGTTTTTAATGCTTACCAATTATCTGGAATTATAGTCTTCGAAATCCATTGGAGATAGACATATGGGTTATCAGGCACCGAGAGTGGCACCGCCATCAATAACAATATCCTGCAACGTCATGTGACTTGCTTGTTCGGAGGCTAAAAACAGAATGACGCTGGCTATTTCGTCGGGATGGGCGATTTTCCCGAGTGGAATGCCCAGCTTAAATTGTTCGGTAACGCCATGAATCAAACGCTGGTGCGCGATATCATCATCGAACATTCCTTCCAGCATTGGGGTTAACGTGGAACCCGGCGAAACAATGTTACATCGTATCCCAAAAGGAGCCAGTTCAAGCCCTACACTCAGGCACAGGCTCCGCATTGCTGCTTTAGAAGCGCAGTAAACGGCCATATTAACGCGTGGTACATGGGCGGCGTTGGAGGCGATCGAAACGATATTACCGCTGCGCTGACGCTGGAAATGTGGAATTAATATCTTAAACAGATTGAATGCTGCACCCGCATTAACGTTGATTGAGCTTTCCCAGTCTTCACGACTTAATGTTTCTGCTGAACCAAGGCGCAAAATTCCGGCACCGTTTACCAGTATATCCAGCCCGTTTTCCTTTAGCAGTGGCGGGCAGATTTTTTGTACCGCACAATCGTCACTGACATCCAGAATCAGCGTCTCAAACGGCATTGAATCAGGGAATTTCAGATCGAATCCAAACACCTTAGCGCCTGCCTCGTGAAAGCGGAGTGCTGTGCGGTAACCGATACCGCTCCCGGCTCCTGTCACCCAGACGGTTTTTCCCTTAAAGCTGTTCATTTCGCCTCCAAATCGCCGTTCAGTAATGTGAGCCAATTGCGCAATGTGGGTTGTTTCATCAACGAGGTAAAATCAAGATCGTACCCTTCCTGCCGGCGTTTTGAGACGAAAGACATCATGCGTAGCGAGTCTAAGCCATAATCAAGCAAGTTTTCATCATCACCAATGTCGTGTACATCTTCGTCCAGTGTAGACTGTAACAGGGTAAGCAACCGTTCTCGATCCCATTGACTTTCTGCTGTGGAAGAATCGAGCGCCGACAGCACCATATCGGTACTCAACACTTGACCGGAACAGCCTGCAGTATAGCGTAGTGCCATCATATGCTCTTCTCGGCTGAAGTCTGCCAGCGCATTGCTTATCATAAAAGCCTGTATATCGCGCATAAAGGCGTCAGTGGCAGTGGTTAGGCAGCCGATATGGGCATACACGCCGCAGATCATCAGCTGATCACGCTTGTGTTCTTTCAGCTGAGTCTCCAAATCAGAGCGCTGAAATGCGCTGTAGCGCCACTTCACCAGCACATTATCCTGTTGCTCGGGGGACAGTGCTGCCACGATTTTTTGCTGTTCTGGGTAGTTGTTCAGCCCCGGTCCCCACATATCATTTAGTAACGCTCGTTCGACGTCACTCTGTTGGGTCGGCTGAGCTGTATAAAACACTGGGATACCAAGTGCATGGCAACGGGCGCGCAGAATAACAATGTTGTCGATAACTTGCTGAACCATTTTGCTTTCTTTTCCCCAGAAGTTGAGGAAATATTCCTGCATATCGTGAATCAGCAGAGCAGCACGCTGCGGCTCTAACGTCCATTCCACTTTATTTGCAGGTAAGGTGGCCTCATCGGGCAGGGTATAGTCCTGAAGTTTAGGAATGCTCATGGCGTATTTCCTCAATTTTCTAAGGCGGCGCTGGCAAGTGTACGCAACGCCTGTTTATTGATTTTTCCTACCGGGGTGAGCGGTAGTGTAGGCAGATTTTCGAAACGATCGGGAATTTTGTAGTCGGCTATACCTTGTTCGCGCAACCAGCGACGGAATACGGCTGGCTTTACAGCTTCGTGTTCGCGTGTTACCACATATGCGCAAGTTTTCTCACCCATCAGACAGTCAGGAATAGCGACCAATGCGGCGTATACCACCGCTGGGTGGCGCAGCAGAAGATGTTCAACCTCTTCAGCCGCAATTTTTTCGCCGCCACGATTTATTTGATCTTTTTCACGTCCGACGACTTTGAGGTATCCGCCGGGAAGCTGAATGACGACGTCACCAGAGCAATAAAACCCATCGCTGTCGAACACGGTTTGGTTATGTTCTGGGCTGCGGTAATAGCCCCGAAAAGTGTATGGACCTCTGGTCATTAACAATCCTGGCTCTCCGAGCGGCACTGGGAGACCTTCTTGGTTTGCTACCCACACCTCATCATCTTCGCTGATGGGGCGACCCTGAGTTGTGAAGGTATGTGTGTCGTCATCATCTAGTCGGGTGTAGTTCACCAGACCTTCCGCCATACCAAATACCTGTTGGAGCTGGCACCCTAGCTCTTTTGGGATGCGTCTGGCCAGTGCTTCTCCCAGAGGAGCACCGCCGACCAGCATCACCTCCAGACTGGAGAGTTCGTTGATGTGACCGATGAGATTGGCATACTCCAGCCAGATGCTGACAGCAGGTGGCACCAGGGCAACAAGATTGATCTGATGATGTGCGATAGCAGGAAAACATCCATCTGGACTAGGATCGGGAACGAGGACAACCTGACCACCCGCATAGAATACGCCCAGAGCTCCCGGTGAACTCATAGGATAGTTATGTGCAGCCGGCAGTGCACAGAGATATCGGGTCTTACTGCTTACGTTGCAGATCGGATTACTGGCGCGGATGCTGTAATAGTAGTCGTTGTGGGTACGTGGAATCAGCTTGGGTGTGCCAGTGCTGCCGCCGGAAAGCTGGAAAAATGCGACCTCATCTGCCGGCGTTGGTGTTGGCGTGAAGTCTCCCGGTTCTTCCGATATCAGGCGTGCAAGCGAATGGTCTGAATCTGAATTCGCATGGTGAAGCACCACTATATTCAGTTCTGGACACTGATCTATTAGAAGATCAATAAGAACATCATCATGAAACTGGCGATGTTGGCGATCGGCAATGAGTATGCTTGGCATAATTTGGCGTGCATACGCGGTTAATTCGCTGCTTTGGTGGCTATAAAGCGCGTTGACAGGTGCGACACCTAGGCGCAGTAAGGCAAAAAAGACGATATAAAACTCAGCCTCGTTGCCAAGCTGAACCAGTGCAGTTTGTCCCTGACGCACGCCGCGTCGGTGCAGAGAGGCGGCTAATCGGTTTACTGCCTCATTCAGCTCCCGATAGCTCCAGCTCTGCTCACCGCAAAATAGTGCTGTGGTATCGTTCTCGCGGTGAATATCAAGAATCTCGCTCAATGGACGATCAATCCAGTACCCTTTCAGGCGATAGAGTGCAGCCAGATCCTGAGGCCAACGGTTGAATTCAATCATAATGTCTGCTCCTGTTGCATCGCAAAACCAAGTGCGTTCAGCATGGTGTTAAATTTGGTATGGGTTTCCATCCATTCGTTTTCCGGAACAGAGTCCGGAACGATGCCGGCGCCGGCGAATAGCTCAATCTGATGGGGCCGCACTTTACCGCAGCGGATCGCCACTACCCATTCCCCGTTTCCGCGGGCGTCGCACCAGCCGACGATACCGCCAAACCAGCCGCGATCGAAGGGTTCCAGCGCGCCGATCAAATTGCGGGATGAGGTATAAGGAGCGCCGCATAATGCGGGCGTGGGATGAAGTAGGCAGGCAAGCGATAGAGCACTATCGCGATCATTGGCCAATATACCCTGAATCTCAGTAGCGAGATGCCAGAGCGTGGGCGTGCTGAACAGCGAAGGTTCAGGGATCGTCAGAGACTGGCAAAGATCCGTCAGTTGGCGACGGATAGCCTCCGTGACCACCCGATGTTCATGGCGATCTTTTCCGGAGACCAACAGCTTTTCTTTGGCATTTCGGTCACTGGCGGTATTGTCGCCTCGCCGCACTGAGCCTGCAAGGGGACAGGAGCGCAAGACATTACCCTCTTTGCGTAGCAGCAATTCAGGGCTAGCACCAATCAGCGTGCCATCTGCCAGCGGTAAGTGAAAGTTGTAGCTCTCTGGATTCTGTCTGTTGAGCTGCAGCCACAGATTCAGTGCGCTAAGCGGGGGGATGCTTTCAATCTGTAGCAGACGCGACAGCACAACTTTATCGAGCTCTCCAATGCGTAGAGGACTCAGCGCGCTCTCCACCATGGCGCAAAACGCATCGTGATCTGGAATGTAGTGAAAGAGGTGGACTACGACTTCAGCGTTGCGGTTAGATAAGCCTAAATAGTTGGTGAAGGTACTACTAGTGTCAATCAATGCGTCGGATACGGAGGTTGCGCTTGCAAGCGCCATCTGGTTACGCGTAACGACGAAAATTGTCTGCCGTATTTTGAAAAGCGGAATTGCCGTTTTGGTGCCTGGTGCACTCCTCTTTGCTACGATTCCTTGCATTAATACTATTACGTTTTTCAGCTTCGCGGTTATCACTCTCATGATGCCAATCCCGTGCTAGCCGCATACGCCTCATCAGATAACGTGGGTATTGAAAACAGTACCACCTGAAACCCAAATCCGGTGCATCTGGAGATGATTTTCACCACAAGTTTTTTTCTTATCTTAAACATAATCAAACACCGTCTGATTTGCCTTATAAAAATAATTTAATAACCATCAATGAATTTGTACTGCTTACAGGCGGCGCTGGAAACAAAATGTTCGTCATAAAGAGGTATGAGCTCTTGAGGAAGAAAACACTATTACAATATTTTAGATGTAAATGATTATCAATATAATTAGCGTTATTGGTATTAATAATTTTCTTGTAAAAACGGTTCTGTCGCATTAAGGAGAAGTGAGGTAAAATAGCGACTTTTACTCTGTGGTTGTGGTTTCATCATTTCTTTAATTTGAAAAGCCTTCAAACGTCTACGCTATCCTACCGATATTATCGTTCAATGTGTCCGTAGGTACTTAGCTTATGAAAGCATAAAAATCCTTGGTGCACTCATGCAGCAATAATCTCTGCCAAATAGTGATCTGTTTCTTTGCTTAATTTGATCCCCGGATACCAGTGCTCAAATCGCGTTTTTAAATCATTATTGAGTACCGCTGTTCGCGTCTGGAGTAGATAATGTGCACCTTGTTGACTCCATTGCATTTGCTGTTTTTTCACCATGCGCTTAGTACTACAGCCGTAAACACTATTTATCGATAGGAAATCCGCCATAAAAAGATTGAAATTGCATAGTTTCTTAATTTAGCGATTATCAGATAACACGTTGATTTGTACTACAGCCGTAATCCATATTGTGCCATGATAGGGCTCTTCTTCCTTAAATCAAAGGCGGTGTTACATGTCATCCTCTGCCAAAATCTGGGAACAGGCGCTACAGGCATGACATGCCCGTCTGACTCCCTTATTTCACTCTATCGGCCCACGACAACGCAGCCTCGCCTATCTTCGGGGGATTGCTCAGTGATGTTGAACGTAAGAATAGCTGGCAACTGGCTGAATGGATGGGGGAAAGTACTCCCGATGGCATTCAATTGGGCGATGAACAGGGGGTTCTCATCCAAGGCAATCGCATCTAAATTTGATGCGCTTTGCCCAGTACTGTAAGTAGATATTCACCATCCCAACCAGCCCGTTTACGGCGTGCTTTAATTCCCGCTTTGGTGGGAGCTAAGCGCAGTAAATTCAACGCGATTTTATTGAGTAATGCCATATTGGCGGCTGCATTGCCTTCCCGCATCCGCTGCTGATCTTCATTAAAAGCAATATCCAGACACCAATGGAGTTGCGTTTCTATTTGCCAGTGACTGCGGATCGCTGTCGCTGCCCGTTGAGCCTCTGTCGGACGTAAAGTGCTGATAAAATAACAGCTCTCCCGGCTCACTTCATTTCCTACATAGCGTTCGCGGATCACCCGTATTATGCTGTGTAAACCACACCAGCACGCCTTTTCCGGCAACCAATCAACATGGGTCATTTGTACTGTGCGTCGCTCAATGCGGCCATGTCCGGCATCCACGTCTTCATATTCGCTCAGGCGCTCCGGTTGGGATGAGACATAATCGAAATAATGGCTGACATCATTATACGGGCCGGGATGATTTTCTTTCAGGCTCAGTACGTAATCCGCGCCCGCTTCATGTAATTGATGAGCAATCGCTTTCTGGCATCCCATGGCATCGATAGTCACCAGACTTCCAGACAAAACCAATCGTCGAAGTAACTCAGGAATAGCGGTGATTTCATTGGATTTACTCTCCACTTTCACTTGTCCCAGAACTAAGCGATTGGTACAGGCAAAGGCGCTGACCAGATGGATTGCCGCCTTGCCGTTGGCTTTATCGAGTGACCGGCGCATGGTTTTGCCATCAATAGCGATGATACCCTGATCAACTCCTTGTGCCAGCGTAGATATCCAGGAGGTGAAACAGTCGGCAAAAGCCTGCGCATCAAGTGCAGCAAAGACACGACCAAAGGTATCGTGAGAGGGGATGCCATTAGTGAGATCAAGCAGTTGGGTAAAGAAATCCTGTTTAGATTCGCCAAACTCTTCAATTTCGACCCAACCTTCAGCGCCACAAATCACAGCGCAGATGGCGATAGTCAGGATATTTTCCAAACTATGCAACTGAGTTCGTTGAACTCGGGGATCTTCAAGTGAGGCAAAATGCTGTAACAAAGGGCTGACAGAGGACATAAGGATGGATTTAAAAGCTGCATAACGACATGAAATTAAACCATTGTCAATGAATTTTAGATGCGATTGCCCTGGCACCTGAACTAGGTCACGTATTCATCCCGTTGTTTCTCACGTATAATGAGGGTAAATACGTGAGGGATAGTGATGGCATTAGTTGAAGTGAAGTGTCGGTTTTGTGGCCAAACCACGCCTGTTAAAAAACACGGTAAAGGAGAAGGTGGGCATCAACGATATTATTGCCAGTCCTGTCGTAGAACCTTCCAGCTCGAATACACTTACCGGGCTTGCCATTCGGGTATGAAAGAGCAAATCGTCGAGCTTGCCATGAATAACGCCGGTATTCGTGATACGGCACGGGCACTTCATGTCAGCATTAACGCTGTTGTACGCACTTTAAAAAACTCGCGCCGCGATGTGTAACCACGCTGCCGCTGGATACCCCTGAGCTTCAGCTTATCTGTGAAGTCGATGAAATGGGGTCATTCATCAGTAACAAAAAACGGCAACGCTGGCTGTGGTACGCGTGGGAGCCTCGCTTGAAACGTATTGTCGCTCACGCTTTTGGCGCTCGTAGCAAACAGACACTCAGGACGTTGCTGGAAAAGTTATCCGCTTTTGATGTGGCATTCTGGTGCACCGATAATTTCGGGGCATATGACATATTGGCTGATGAGAAACATATCACCGGTAAACTTTATACTCAACGTATTGAACGAGAAAATCTGAACCTGCGTAACAGGCTAAAGCGACTCAATCGCAAGATGCTGGGTTATTCTAAGTCAGTTGAAATGAATGACAAGATCATTGGCACATTCATCGAACGTGAGTTCTATTATTGATGGCCAATCAACAGGTTGAATACACGACCCCTGAACTATGTTGATGAGCCCGAACAATACTGCCATCAATGAACAACCATTCTGTATCTGTATTCTCAGATAATAATTTGAATAATAAATTAAAAATAGCTTTCTTAGACCCATCATTAAAGCGCTTAAAAATGGTGTTCCATTTGCCAAATTCAGTGGGGACATCTCGCCAGGGACAGCCTGTTCGCATCCGGTAAAGGATCCCCTCGAAAGTCAGATAATGTTCTTCTTTGTGATATACATATCCACTTTGTTGCATCAATACAGCTAGCTTATTCCATAAAGGTTTTGATAACATTGTTCTTGGTATGATGGTCTGGGGTAATGGTTTTTTCGCGAAGACAATGATACCAGAGCATCATGCTGTTCAAATTCCCCTCATAAAACGTCAACAGCCCCTAATCTGGTCAATATGATCATGAATTAGCAATATTTTATTGAATGTAAATAATATGACTAACATATTAAATTTTAAGTTATTATTCTGCTGTGTATTGGTCGGTGTAAAAACCATCAGTCAAAGTTTTTTGCAGGGAACAAAAATTCATGAGCTATGTTGATCCTACTTTACTTATTTTGTTAGTGCTGGCAGGCCTTGGCATTATCAGCCATAACATGACAGTAACGCTTGCTATGCTGTTTTTGCTGATAGTCCGTATTACACCACTGAATCACTTTTTCCCTTGGGTGGAAAAGTATGGCTTGACGATAGGTATCCTGATTCTCACCATCGGAGTCATGGCACCTATCGCAAGTGGGAAAATTTCTGCGCAGGACATATTCAGTTCATTCCTGAATTGGAAGTCGCTGCTCGCTATCGCTGTCGGCATTATCGTATCGTGGCTGGGAAGCCGTGGTGTTGCCTTGATGTCGAGTCAGCCATCTACAGTGGCGGGGTTATTGGTTGGTACTGTATTGGGCGTAGCGTTGTTCAAGGGCGTTCCCGTCGGCCCGCTGATTGCAGCGGGTATTTTATCTATCATGATTGGTAAACCATGACCATGTTAGATTCGATCTGGAAAAAGTTGCAGGAGCAAATGCAGCAGCAAGGGCAGCGCCGCTTGGTGGTTTTAAGTGGTGATGTCCTGTGGAGCGAGCAGATTGTCAATCAGCTGAAAAAACAGTTTCAGGGGGATTGGGTAACAGTCGCATCTGGAGACGAGGGTGTGATTGAGCCAGTAAAAGCGTGTAGTTTGCTTGGGCGCGAATTTATGCATGGGGTTTTTGATGTCACCCGTGGTTTTAATGCCGAAGCGCTGGCGATTCTGGCTGGTACGCTAAAAACAGGAAGCTGGCTGGTGATGCGTGTACCCACTTGGTCACAATGGCCAGCACAGCCAGATGAAGACAGTTCGCGTTGGAACGAGTCGGCTGGCGTGATCTCTACACCTTATTTTATCCAACATATTCAACAGCAAATCCTAGGGTTTCCCGATATCCTGCTATGGCAACAGGGAAAACCCTTTCAGCCAATGCAATTACCACAAACCGCATCGTGGCAGATGCCTGATGGTAATCCTACTGCCAGCCAGCAGGCTATTCTTGAGCAATTACTACGGGCTTCACAGGGAGTTTGGGTGGTCACTGCGCCCCGAGGACGCGGAAAATCTGCCTTGGCCGGAATGCTCATACAGCAATGGCAGGGGAAGTGTTGGCTATGTGCACCTGCAAAAATCACAACAGAAGTTATTCGGTATTATTCCGGGACTTCCGATCCTGAGCAGGGTTCTCCCGTTGATAAAACCCCATTCTGGGCGGTAGACAATTTATTGAAATATTGTCGATTGAAAAATAATCGGGAAGGACATGATATTGATGCAGACTGGCTTCTGATTGACGAAGCCGCGGCGATCCCAACCCCGCAGTTAGCCGAATTAATCCGATATTTTCCACGAGTGTTATTAACGACAACGGTACAGGGCTATGAAGGAACCGGGCGTGGATTTTTGCTGAAGTTGTGTGCCACATTGCCTGATTGCCATGTTAGAGAACTGGAAACACCGATGCGCTGGGCTGAAAATGATCCACTGGAAACATGGTTAGATAGCACACTGTTATTTGATGAAAAATCGTTGTCTGGTAAGCCATTGGTTTATTCCGAACCTGAGAAAAATTTGCACTTTTATCCCATCACTCAGGCAATGTGGTTGCGACAACCTGAATTACTGCGTCAGTTTTATGGACTGTTGACGAGTGCTCACTACCGCACATCTCCTCTTGATTTGCGCCGTTTGCTGGATGGTAACGGAATGACTTTTCTGGCCGCTACATCTCGTTCCGCTGTGAATAATCAACAATTGATCGGCGCGTTATGGATGGTAAGTGAAGGTGGGTTGCCACAGACATTGGCGCATGAAGTGTGGGCAGGTCGCCGTCGTCCAAGGGGAAATCTGGTGGCTCAGTCTCTGGCCGCCCATAGTGGCTTTCCACAGGCTGCGATGATGCGTTCACAGCGTGTCAGTCGTATTGCTGTCCGGGCACAATATCGCCGTCGTGGCATTGCTCAACGCTTGGTTGCTCAACAGTGTCAAGAAGCTCGCACGCAAAAGCAGGATTTTCTTTCTGTCAGCTTTGGTTATACCGCTGAACTTTGGTCACTCTGGCAAACATGCGGCTTTCGATTGGTGCGGATAGGAACCCATCTCGAAGCAAGCAGTGGTTGCTATACCGCAATGGCTATTTTGCCACTGAGTGAGAAGGGAAAATGGCTGGCTGAGTCCGCACAACAGCAACTATGTCGTGATGCATACTGGCTGGAATTACTGATCGGTTTTTCCTTACCCATTGATCATCATGATGATAACCAGCTCAGTGATAATGACTGGCAGGAACTGGCGGGTTTTGCATTCGCTCATCGTCCCCTGTCTGCGTCTTATTTTGCGTTACAGCGGCTATTGTTGGCACTTGATCTGGCTTTGCCAGCATTAAGAAAATATCTTCAACAACAGATAGATATTGAACAGTGCGCGCGCGATTTATTCCTGAGCGGACGTAAGGCGTTGTTGAAACGTTGTCGGGAAGAAACCGCAGGAGCATTGGCAAGCATTGATGAGATACTTGCCAATCAGTGGAAAAATTGGACTATTTCTTGCGGTGTTTCTGGGAACAATCGTCCTCATCATCCCATTTATCATTAAAATCTCGGTGAGGGGGTAATTCTCGTTTGTTATCTAAAAAGCGCTTCTGATCGACGCGGCTCAGCTCTTTTATCGCATTAACAATAATACCGATGAGTAGTAACAGAATAACCCACCAATAATCCATCAACCAGTGCATCATGCTCTCCTGAGAATATTATGAAATTAGCGCCTGCTGGGATTACGCTTAATCCTGCTCGGCAATTTTGACATACTTTGCAAAAAGAGAGGAGAGGTTGGCTGATAACCAATCAATACCAGCAATGTTGTGATCCTGCCAGGCCTTTAGCAGCACTTGCTCATTGAACAAATTTTCTGCTTCATGGGACAACGGCCAAAAACTGATATGCCACGGTTCATATGCTACACCACTGCTATGTCGGTTGAATGGGCGATAAAAATCGTAAATAGACATATTTTCAGTCAGCCAGTCTGATAGTGGTTCAAAATAGCCACCGTTTTCATATTCCCATGGTTCCAGTAACAATTTCTGACCTTGTGGCAGAAGGAATGGGTCATAAATATCCAGTTCAGTACCCCAGTGATGACGGCTGGCTCCCGGCAGAGCAGACCAGCGGAGAATAGCTTCGCAAATCTCTCCTTCGGTCATTTTTGTAATATCAAGGGGCTGGCTATTGTCATCCAATACCGGACGTTGTCCCCGAAATTTTTCATTCCAGATAGCTTGCTGGCGTGCGAAATCACGAAATGAACTGGCGGGCTGTAATTTAAAGCCTGCCTTGGCTGCATCTCTTTGCATGGCAAGAAACGCTTTGGTGGCATTGAACTGTAAACGGTGATTACCCGCGAATGTCACCAAGTGATCTGTTGACAGACCTGTCAACATTTCAGGCGTCATCATTTGATTAATTGCTCCATGATACGTTGGTAAATCAGGCTCAATTTCTGTAAATCTGACACGCTGATACCTTCATTAACTTTATGGATAGTGGCGTTAATAGGCCCTAATTCCACAACCTGCGCTCCCATTTTAGCAATAAAACGCCCATCCGATGTGCCGCCACTCATTGATATCTCTGGTTTATATCCGCAACACTGTTCAATGGATTCAACCACGGCATCGACCAGTTCACCTTTGCAGGTCAAAAAAGGCTGGCCGGATAGCCACCAGTCAATGTCATATTTCAGATTATGTTTTTTCAGCATATCTTCAACCCGCTGGCGGATTTCGGTATCTGTCAATTCAGTACTGAAACGGAAATTAAATTGAACCCACAATTTACCCGGTATGACGTTATTGCTGCCGGTTCCCGCTTGAATATTGGCGATTTGCATACTGGTGGCGGGGAAAAATTCATTGCCATTGTCCCATTGGGTATTGACTAGTTCTTGTAGAAAAGGCAGTGAATGGTGAATAGGGTTATCTGCCAGCTGTGGATAGGCAACATGCCCTTGAATACCGTGGATAGTCAGACTGGCTGTCAGGGAACCACGACGCCCATTTTTAATTATGTCACCCAGACGTTGCTGGCTGGAAGGTTCTCCTACCAGACAGTAATCCAGGCGTTCATGGCGTGACATTAAAGTTTCGACCACCTTGACGGTGCCATTTGTCGCGCTGGCTTCTTCATCTGAAGTAATCAGGAAAGCGAGGCGGCCCGGATGGTCAGGATTATCTTTGACAAAACGTTCAGCAGCAACAATCATGGCCGCCAGAGAACCTTTCATATCCGCTGCCCCACGGCCATACAGCATGCCATCACGAATAACGGGATCAAAAGGAGGGGTTTGCCACTCAGAAGTATCGCCGGCAGGAACGACGTCAGTGTGTCCTGCGAAAGCAAACGTTGTGCCTGTTCCGTGATAAGCCCAGAAATTCAGGGTATCCCCGAAAGGCATTCGTTCTATTGTAAAACCAGTATCTTGCAGACGTTGAATGAGTATATCCTGACATCCTTGGTCATCAGGGCTGACAGAAGGATGTTTGATTAGCTGCTGGGCAAGTTCAATTACTGGGCAAATCATTATTTGGCCTTTATCTAGTCATGAAAGAAAAACTGTTGATATTGTTCGGCTTTAAAGCCGAGTAAATAATTCCCTGTTTCTGACACCAATAGTGGGCGTTTTATGATTGCAGGTTGTTCCAGCATCAATTTTTTGGCAGCGTCTGTACTATTAATAGCTGACTTTTGATCATCAGACAATTTGCGCCAAGTTGTACCGCGAGTATTCAACAGGGGTTCCCAACCGACTTGTTCAATAAATAACTGTAGCAATTCTGAGGATAGACCATCAACGCGATAGTCATGAAACTGATAGGGGATCTCTTGGTCTTCTAGCCAGCGACGCGCTTTTTTCATGGTATCGCAGTTTTTGATACCGTAGAGAGTGAATGCTGTGTGATAAGTGGTATCTGACATGATGAGATCCTTAGTCTGGTTTTACACATCCGACATAATGCGGGAAATTTGGCATTTTATCCAGATAACACGACATCTTTCATGTACGCCATCTACGTCATTTCTTTAGAATGGATAACAATCTGTTCTGCTTATGATCAAATTATTCTGTCTGTTACATTAGTTAATCATGCAAAATAATAAATTATACAAATAACAATTGTTATTAATCATATATGAAACTAATTGGTTGGTAATTGATTGACAGTTTCGTTAACTCACAATTTCCCCGTTGGCAGACTTAGGGAAATTGTGTTGCATATTGAGGACATTGATCAACCAAATGTCAGACTAACTCTGGTTTTCTATGTCTTAGATAGATGATGGTAGCTTCTAGTCGGGAGCGGGATTTAAGCTTTTTCAATAAGTTACGGGTATGAACTTTCACAGTTTCTTCTGAAATAAAAAGAAAGTCAGCGATTTCTTTATTTGTCATTCCTTCTGAGATTTCTTTTAGGACATCCAATTCACGTTTGGTTAATTTTGATAAAGGATCAATATAAAGATGACGGGTGGATAAATATTGATAGACTTTTTCACTGTACACCGCATCGCCATTTGCGGCTTTTTTTATCTTACTTATCAGAGGAGTCAGTTCAATATCTTTTAATAAATAACCATTTGCCCCGGCATCAATGGCATCATAAATATCACCGCGATTATCTGAATCTGAGAGTACCAAAACATAGGAATCAAGACCTTTTCGGCGGAGAGATTTAATCGTATCAATTCCGGAAAGGCCATGGATTTTTAAATCTATCAGAATAATGTCAGGTTTTATCTGGCAGGCGATATTTATAGCATCTTCACCATTGTCTGTTTCAGCAGTCACAATGAGTTCACGTTCCAGTTCAATCAACCTTTTTAAACCGTGACGAATGATAGGATGATCATCGACTATCATGACTGAGTGATTATGCATGTTCTTTCTCCCATATAGAAATGCAGATTTTTATATTTAATAAAACATAAAAGACAGGACTCTGCTTTATGTTAAATTGCTGTGTAATTTTTATAGAGTATGTTGAATCATAGATAATGAGATTCTGAAAATATATCCTGATATAAAAATATCGCAAACAGGTTTATCCATTCAGGCGAAATAAAATTCACTGCCATAAGAAAATGCGTTTCCTTAATTGCTAGTAATTTTCTAAATAAAGTACGCATAATGATTTTATAGATTAAATTTCGTTTTTGTAAGCTTATTTTAAAAGTTGTTTTTAGAATACTTCATTAATTAATTTAGCGGGTTATTAACTAATTAAAGATAAAAATACCTCTTTATGAGTGCTATGAGAATAATATTTATATAATATTGATTAACATAAGATCATATTTTGTCTGTTTTTTATCCTTGATTCCCAATGGTTCTTAACAAAATGTTGCTGACATCATGATTTAACCTTCTGTAACTACTATACTGGGCGGGTTTTCACTTCGATATGACTCGCAAAGGATCAGATGATGGACGAGAAATTAAAACAAAGTGCTCTTGATTTTCATGAATTCCCACAACCAGGAAAAATCACCGTTACCCCGACCAAACCATTAGCAACACAGCGTGATTTGGCATTGGCATATTCGCCAGGCGTTGCTGCGCCTTGCCTTGAGATAGCAAAAGATCCCCTGGCGGCTTATAAATATACTGCACGCGGCAATCTTGTAGCGGTTATCTCTAACGGTACTGCTGTTTTGGGCTTGGGGAATATCGGTGCATTAGCCGGCAAACCCGTAATGGAAGGTAAAGGCGTTCTATTTAAGAAATTCTCTGGTATTGATGTTTTTGATATTGAAGTTGATGAGTCCAATCCTGATAAATTGATTGATATCATTGCTGCATTGGAGCCGACTTTTGGTGGTATTAATCTTGAAGATATCAAGGCACCAGAATGTTTCTATATTGAGCAGAAACTCCGTGAGCGGATGAAAATTCCTGTATTCCATGATGATCAGCACGGCACGGCGATTATCTGTACGGCTGCGGTATTAAATGGGTTGCGAATTGTCAATAAAGATATCGGCAAAGTACGCATGGTGGTATCTGGTGCGGGTGCAGCATCCATCGCCTGTATGAACCTGCTGGTGGCTCTGGGTCTGAAACGTGAAAATATTACCGTCTGTGACTCGAAGGGTGTTATCTATCGTGGTCGCGAAGAGAATATGGAAAAGACCAAAGCCGATTATGCTATCGAAGATAATGGCTGTCGTACGTTGATGGATGTGATCCCAGATGCCGATATTTTCCTTGGTTGTTCTGGGCCGGGTGTCCTGACACCAGAGATGGTGAAGACGATGGCGAAAGATCCGCTCATCATGGCGTTAGCGAATCCAGAACCAGAAATCCTGCCACCACTGGCAAAAGCGGTGCGCCCTGATGCCATTATCTGTACAGGTCGTTCTGATTTTCCTAACCAAGTTAATAACGTACTCTGCTTTCCATTCATCTTCCGTGGCGCACTCGATGTCGGAGCGACAACGATTAATGAAGAGATGAAACTCGCCTGTGTTCACGCGATTGCGGATTTGGCATTGGCCGAACAAAGCCAGGAAGTGGCTTCAGCCTATGGCGATCAAGATTTGTTCTTTGGCTCTGAATATATTATTCCGAAGCCATTTGATCCACGCCTGATTGTCAAAATCGCGCCTGCCGTGGCGAAAGCTGCGATGGATTCTGGTGTCGCAACGCGGCCTATCGCTGATTTCGGGGCATATATTGAGAAACTCAACGAGTTTGTCTATAAAACCAACCTGTTTATGAAGCCAATTTTCTCTCAGGCGAAAAAAGAGAAAAAGCGTATTGTATTGGCGGAAGGGGAAGATATCCGTGTACTGCATGCCACGCAGGAATTGGTTTCCCTTGGATTGGCATTCCCAGTATTGATTGGTCGCCCAAGCGTCATTGAAATGCGTATTAAGAAGCAAGGAATGCACATTGAAATTGGTAAAGATTTTGAAGTAGTGAATAACGAAAATGATCCACGTTTTAAAGAGTATTGGCAGGAATATTACCAACTGATGAAACGCCGTGGTATTTCTCAGGAGCAGGCTCGTCGTACAGTTATTGGTAATCCGACACTGATCGGTGCAATCATGGTACATCGTGGTGAAGCAGACGGCTTGATTTGTGGCACCGTCGGCAGCTACAGCGAACATTATCAAGTAGTGAAAGATTTCTTTGGCTTCCGTCAGGGGGTACATACCGCAGGTGCGATGAATGCTTTGATGTTGCCGATGGGGAATACTTTTATTGCAGATACTTATGTCAATGAAGATCCTACTCCAGAGGAACTGGCTGAAATTACATTGATGGCTGCCGAAACTGTGCGACGTTTTGGTATTGAACCTAAAGTTGCTTTGTTATCACGTTCAAGTTTTGGTTCTTCTGATTGTGTTTCAGCACAAAAAATGCGTAAGGTGCTGGAACTGGTACAGGAAGCGGCTCCGTCACTTGAAATCGACGGTGAAATGCACGGGGATGCGGCACTGGTGGAAAATATTCGCCGTGACATCATGCCGGACAGTCCATTAAAAGGTTCAGCTAATTTGTTGATCATGCCAAATATGGAAGCTGCGCGTATCAGCTATAACCTGCTGCGTGTCACCAGCTCCGATGGGGTAACGGTTGGCCCGGTATTGATGGGCGTGTCAAAGCCGGTGCATATCTTGACGCCGATTGCTTCTGTCCGTCGTATCGTGAATATGGTTGCGTTGGCTGCCGTTGAAGCACAAACCGATCCACTGTAAGTTATCTTTATAACCCGTCCCGATAGCAGTAATCAGGTCGGGATGAAGAAATCAGCTACCCTGCCAAGCATAGGCTTAACAGGGTAGTTTTATTTGTAAATAATTCTCATTATCTATAGTATGCGGAAAATTTATATTTTGATAATGAATACCTATGAAAGCACCTACCTGTATAAAATCGACTTTTTTAGCGTGTGCCTTCCTGTTTGGCGGCTGTGTAACACCACAGCACGATCCTCAAAATGGATCTCAAAGAGCGCTTCAAACCCTTTCCAGTGAATTAGTGCAATCCGGCATGTTGCTTGATATGAAGACGGGCAAAGCGATCACCTCCGCAGAACTGCTTGAGCAACTGGCTGTTTATCCTCGAGTCATTGTGGGTGAAAAGCATGATAATCCCTATCACCATCAGATCGAGTTATGGCTGGTTCAGCAGCTTGGGCAAAAACGCCCCCACGGTTCCGTATTGCTGGAAATGATTAACCCAAACCAGCAGGAAAAAGTGAATAAAGTCAAAAGCTGGTTGCAGAGCAATCCGATTGTCAGAGAGGAAAGAATTAAACAATTATTGGCGTGGCAGCAGGGCTGGCCGTGGGAATTGTATGGGGAACTGGTCACGGAGTTGATGAAAGCACCTTATCCGTTGCTGGCGGCGAATTTGGATCGTTCGGAGATTGATCAGGCATATAAAAATCATTCCCCTACGGATAAAGCGGCATGGGTTTCTGATGATGTTAAAAAATTAATCGAAGAAACGATTAAAAATTCTCACGGTGCGGACGTAGAGGCAAAACACCTTTCTGCCATGACGATGATTCAACAAATGCGTGATCGGCGGATGGCTGAGCAATTGGTTAACGCGCCATCACCCGCTTTGCTATTTGCGGGCGGATACCACGCAGTAAAAGCGATGGGAGTCCCTCAACATGTGAAAAAAATAGTGCCAAATGAGCAGGTTGCTGTATTCGTTATCGCAGAGCAAGGGGTTTCTCTGAACAAAGAATATGCTGATTTTGTCTGGTTTACCCCCAAAGTGACTAAAGCTATAACCCAATAGTTGTAAATATCACAAGGATGTGATGACACTAATAAATAAAAATAGTTTTCATTTGTATATCTAATTGATTATCATTCTCTTAATTTATCATTGATATTATGTGTTATAAGAAATGTTGACGTATACCACGTATCAAACCACTCACGTTGGTCACGTGACAAAATCCTTTCTCGCTGCGATCACTCTCCATGCTTTGCTGGTGGGTTGGTTCATTTATACACCCGAGAACATTGATATTGAGGAGTTTCTGCCTCCGCCAGCGGTTATGGTGGAGTTGTCATTGCAGACAGAAGCGATACACAAGATACAGAATCAACCTATTGGAATTGAACAGCAATTGTCTGTTGCTAGCCAGCAACAGGAAAGTCAGGTTGATGAAGTCAACATGCCAAAATTAGACGTAAATGAGAATGCCCATGTTTTGGTACATAAACCAAAGAAAAAGCAGAAAGAGCAAGAGATCCCTAAAAAAACACAGCCTGTTAAGCGTGTGAAGGCAAAAGAACGGGAAAGTGAAAAATCCCGCAGTAGTGTTGCACCAACAACCAGTAGTGCGACGGCAGATAACATAGCCTCTCGTACAGCTGCATCTTATGAAAGTAATTCCGATGCCATTGCTGATGCCAAAGCTATTTGGCAGGCTGAGGTCAGTGGGCATTTAAATCGCTATAAGAAATATCCGCCGGATGCCCAGAGAAGAAATCGAACAGGGCGACCGATGGTAAAATTCACAGTTAATCAGTTGGGTACTGTGATTGATAGTGAATTAATACAACGTTCGGGGACGAACTCACTCGACCGGGAAGCAAGGCTCGTGTTGGAGAGGGCACAACCCTTACCTTTACCACCTGACGTTATTTTAACCAATGGCAGGGTGACAGTTGAACTACCGATTGATTTTTATTTATCTCAGTAAAAATACAGGATGAATGGCATGTTACAGCATAAAACGGTATTTTCACCTCAAACAAAAAGGGTAGTGCGCAGCTTTCTACTAGGTGGTAGTTTGCTGTGTAACAGTTTTGCCACTATTGCAATGGAGAAAAATATGGTGCCACCTATGGCCACAAAACAGCCACATAAGATGACGTTCCACGGTGATACCCGCGTTGACAATTATTACTGGCTGCGCGATGACACTCGTCAGGATAAAGACGTTATTGATTATTTGACGGCTGAGAATACGTATACCGAGCAGATGCTGAAATCAGGCCAGGAATTACGGGAAACACTGTATAACGAAATGGCTGGCAGAATGAGTAAAGAAGACCAGTCAGCTCCTTATACCTATAATGGGTATGTTTATCGTACCGTTTATGAGGCAGGGAAAGATTTTCCGATCTATCAGCGTAAACCTGTCGATAATTCAACCGACTGGCAGGTGATGGTTGATGGCAATGAGCGGGCAAAAGGCCATAAGTTTTATCGAGTCAGTGGATTTGCGGTTACGCGGGACAACAAGCGTATAGCTGTGGCAGAAGATACTCAAGGTCGCCGCAATTATCAGGTTTCATTTAAAAATTTAGATGATGGTGAATGGCAGAACAATGTCATTGAAAACACATCTGGCAATATTGTGTGGGCAAATGATGGTAGTACGCTGTTTTATGTGCGTAGAGATCCACAGACTCTGTTGCCTTATCAATTATTCCGTCATCAATATGGCACTGATATCCAACAGGATAAAAAAATCTATCAGGAAGATGATGACCGCTTTTATCTGGGAATATCAGAAAGCACCTCGCTTGACTATATTCTGATCTCTATTACCAGCAGTACGACCTCGGAATATCGGCTGATTGATGCCAATAATCCTCAATCAGAAACTCAGATTTTTTCCGCTCGTCAGGCTGGGCGTGAATATGATCTCGATCATTTCCGTGGACAATTTTATATCCGTTCCAACCATGAGCATCCATTGTTTGGCTTATATCGAGCAGACGCTATTAATAAGCCGTGGAAGACGGTGATTGCACCTCAGGAAGAGACTGATCTGGAAAATTTTGCCCTGTTCAATCACTGGCTGGTAGTGCAAGAGCGTACCAAAGGATTGTCAACAATTCGCCAGATTGATTGGAAAACCCAGCAGGAAAAACGCGTTAAGTTTGACGAACCTGCATATATGGCATCGTTAGACTATAACCCGGAACCCGATACTGATTTACTGCACTATAGTTATTCCTCCATGACTACACCCAGTTCGGTATTCCAGTGGAATATGCAAACAGGTGAACGTGAGTTACTGAAACAGCAGGAAGTGAAAGGGTTCGATAAAGAGAACTATGAAAGCCAGCGTATTTGGGTAAAAGCCCGCGATGGTGTAGAAGTACCGGTTTCTCTGGTATACCGTAAGTCATTATTTAAGAAAGGTGAAAATCCAATCTTGATTTACGGTTATGGTTCTTATGGTATCAGTATGGACCCTTATTTCAGCTCTCCGCTGCTGAGTTTGCTGGAGCGTGGCTTCGTGTATGCCTTGGTACATGTGCGTGGTGGTGGTGAATTGGGTAAGAACTGGTATCTGCAAGGTAAAGTCGAAAACAAAATGAACAGTTTCCATGACTTTATTGATGCGACCCAAACATTGCTTGCTGACGGGTATGGTGACAGCCAGCGCGTATATGCCGAAGGTGGCAGCGCAGGCGGTTTATTGATGGGAACGGTGATCAATCAGGCTCCGGAACTCTATCGCGGAGTGATTGCAAAAGTCCCTTTTGTGGATGCTGTGACCACAATGCTTGATCCATCCATTCCATTGACGACGGGTGAATATGAAGAGTGGGGCAATCCAAATAACAAAGAAGATTACTTCCGCATTAAGTCCTATAGCCCTTATGATAATGTCAAACATCAGCATTATCCTCATTTATTGGTTACGACGGGTTTGCATGATTCTCAGGTGCAATATTGGGAGCCTGCAAAATGGGTGGCTAAATTAAGGGAAATAAAGCAGGGGGATAGTCTCTTATTACTGGAAACGAATATGGATACCGGGCATGGTGGAAAACCAGGGCGTTTTAATCGCTTGAATGATATTGCCTTTGATTATAGTTTTCTTTTAATGTTGGATGATACCAAAGTTTATTTTCCACAACTAAAAGACTAATAAAAAATATATTTATAACCCAAGGCGCTGATAATTTGTTATCAGTGTCATGGGTATTTTATCGCCAAATTTGCGAAGCAATATGAGTATTCATCAGTATTATTTTATTTAGGATGTGATGTTAATGAAAATTGTGGCAAAAATAGCGGGAGCCAGTGCAATACTTATTGGGCTTCAGGGGATAGCTCATGCTGAAAATGCGAGTGACAATAAAAAAGAAAAAGTTATGCGCTTTAGCAGCCTGAAAGTTTCAGGTGCTCAAGATAATAATTCCCCACAGGTTGAAGCAATGGAAAAACCCGGCGCTTATAGTTCTGTCGGGGAAGATAATAAGCTGGAATCGATGGACAGCGTCCTGCGCAGCCTGCCGGGGACTTATACTCAGATGGATGCAAGTCAGGGAACTATAAGTGTTAATATCCGTGGGTTAAGTGGTTTTGGCCGCGTCAATATGATGGTAGATGGTGTCAGTCAGAGTTTTTATGGTACTTCGCCGAGTGAATATGGGCATGGGGCGCAGCCTTATAACCAATTTGGTGTGTTGCTTGATCCTAATTTTATTATACGAACAGATATTGATCGTGGGCAATCCAGTGATTCTGACTCAGTCAATGCGTTGGTGGGAAGTGCTAACTTCCGTACCATTGGTGTCGATGATGTCATCTTTGAAGGGAGTAAACTAGGAGTGCGTACTAAATGGGCATACGGTAACAATGGTATTGGCAAAAGTGGAATGATGGCGGTTGCAGGAAAAATACAAACATTTAGTCCAGAAGGTTCCCTTGGTGCAATGTTTGCTGTTAGTGGGCACAGTATTGATGCACATTATAAAAATGCTATGGGTGTTAGTAGTAATGAATTTGGTACAAGAGATTCATTTAAACAAAAGCCAAAATCTCAACTGATGAAAATAAATATCAAACCCAATGATTTTCATGATCTGGAGTTAAGCGGGCGTTTTTATCACAATAAATTTAATAAACGTAATATTGATAGTTATGACTATTATTTGAAATATCATTACACACCATTTAGTGAATTAATTGACACAAGAATTTTGCTCAGTACAGGAAATAGTATTCAAGACGTTCAAGGTGGCGCTTTGGCTGGACTAAGCAGAAGTGAATCACGTAATAAATCTGATGCCATTGATATCAAAAACACCAGTCGATTTAATTACGGTGATACCGATTTTGCGTTTACGCTTGGTAGCAAATTGATACGTAATGAATATCGCAAGAGAACGGGTATTGATTTCGGTGATGGGAAAGAGTATGTATCTACAGAAGATAATAACGTATTTTCCCCAAGCGGGAAACAGAATACTACCAGTATTTATAGCAAGTTAAAAGTTGAACACGATATTTATACCGCAGATCTGGGACTAAATTATCTAGATTCCAGCTTAAAAGGAATAAAACCAGCTTGTGATGAGATATTAGATTGTTTTCCACAGGGAAGATCATTATTGAATATAAAATCGCGTGGATTTAATCCGGGAATTTTATTATCCGCAGAAATCATCCCTGCATTCCAGCCATTTATAAGTTACGCCCATTCAATGCGAACACCAAATGCACAGGAGGTTTTTTATTCCAATGAAGCGGGGGCTTCTGTAAATCCCTTCCTGAAAGGGGAGAAAGCGGATACTTATCAAATTGGTTTTAATAGCTATCGCCCAAATTTAATTGTGGAAAGAGATACGTTCCGCCTGAAAGCAGTATATTTCCATACCAAGATTAAAAATTACATTAGGAGTGAATCTTATACACTATGTGCAACAGGAAAAATCTGCAAAGATGATGGTTCATTGGAATTCAAAGATTACCATGAAAGATCGTTTAATATAATGGTTTATACCAATAACTTAACACCAACTAATATGAGTGGTTACGAGCTTTCGGCAAACTATGATGCTGGTATATTCTACAGTTCATTGGCGTATAGCCAGCAAAAAACACAACAGCCGACTTCCAGAGCAACATCCGAATTTGGGGCGAGTCCAGCATCTCAATTGCCAGAACGTTATATCACATTGGATACGGGCGTTCGTTTATTAGACGAAAAAATTCGTGTTGGGGCTATAGTGAAATATACGGGAAAATCTTATCACCAAGATCCTTTAATGGAGGTGGATAAAAACAATGGTGGTCATATAAAGATGGTGAAAGATGATAAGATACCAACCATTGTCGATTTATACACGGATTATCAGGTCAATAAAAATATTTCTGTTAAATTATCCGTACAGAACTTGACCAATAGAAACTATGCTGATGCATTGAACCGTATGAATTCCTCAGCATTTATGGGAGATGATGATGCAGTGACCCAAACTGCTCGTGGCAGAACCTACGTAATGGGTGCGGAAGTTCGCTTCTAATAGAATAGAAATAGCGGTAGGAAATCACCGCTATTTCTATTTTTTGTATCTATTGTAATTTTTCTCTCTTGGTCGGTCTTTTTACTTGAATCACCTGACTTTTAACCCAGCCATCCTGTAATCGAGTGTTTAGGGTATCCCCAACTTTCACTTGCTTAGTTTCCTTCAGTAAAGTGCCATCCGCAGTTTCACTGATACTATAACCGCGTTGCAGCGTCGCCAGTGGGCTGACTGCATTGAGCTGGGAGCAGGAAACCGCAAATTTCTCCCGATAATGTCCTAATTGGCGTTCAATCGCTTGCTTCAACCGAAAATCATATTGTTGGATCTGTTGGCTATAATGCCGAATTTGCTGCTCAGGATTTGTCTGTAAGAGTCGTAGATTTAGCTTCTCATGTGAAAGAAAATGTTGCTTCAAACAGCGCAGGAGGCTATCGACCAGTTTTTGACGTAATTCCACTAATTTATTCTGCTGACGAGCCAGCCGCAAATCAGGGCGCTGTTGCTGGAGCTGATGCTGCAACGTATTAAAAATACGCAGTTTTTGGGCAAAAAAGTAATCCATCGCCATTTCGAGTCGTTGTTGCAGAGATTGAACCTGCCTCAACAGCTCAATTTGATTGCGACTGACTAGCTCAGCGGCCGCAGAAGGCGTAGGTGCGCGTAGATCGGCTATAAAATCTGCAATTGTGACATCGGTCTCATGCCCAATTGCGCTAACGATAGGAATACGGCTCTGGAAGATTGCCCGCGCTACCTGCTCATCATTGAAACACCACAAATCTTCCAGCGAACCTCCGCCACGGCCGACAATTAAAACATCACACTCCTGCCGATCATTTGCCAGTTCAATCGCCCGAATAATCTGTAACGGCGCTTCAGCTCCCTGAACCGCAGTGGGATAAATGATAATTGGCAGTGATGGATCTCGGCGTTTCAGGATATGGAGAATATCATGCAGCGCCGCGCCACTGGCGGAGGTAATGACACCGAGGCGTTTTGCTGGTGAGGGCAGTGGCTTTTTATGGATCGAATCAAATAACCCTTCTGAGGTGAGTTTCTGTTTCAGTATCTCAAATTGTTGCTGTAGCAGTCCATCTCCAGCAGGTTGGATACTTTCCACAATCAGTTGATAGTCACCCCGTGGCTCATATAGCGTAATCTGTGCACGCACCAACACCTGCTGACCATTTTGTGGACGAAATGTTGCCCGCAGATTGCTGCTACGAAACATGGCAGCACGAATTTGTGCTCGTTCATCTTTTAACGTGAAGTACCAATGCCCTGATGAAGGCTGGGAAAAATTAGAAATTTCAGCACTTAGCCAAATTCTACCCATTTCCAGCTCCAATAGCTGACGGACAGTCTGATTCAGGCGACTAACAGAAAAAATTCCGGTGTTGGTTGGTAGTGACATGTGAGCCAGATCAAATTTCAAAGCAAGAGGTTAATTAACTGATACTAATCATCCCAGAATACGAATCAAGAAATTTTTTTAAAAAATGCTGGAGGCAATCGATTACGGCCTGTATAATGCCGCGGCAATATTTTATGCCTTATTGCCCATAGCTTGGTGAGATATTGCCCATGTTGCGAATTAAAAAAGAAGCATTAACTTTTGATGACGTTTTGTTGGTTCCTGCCCATTCTACAGTCCTGCCTAATACAGCAGATCTGTCCACTCAATTAACTTCCACTATTCGTCTGAACGTTCCTATGCTCTCAGCGGCCATGGATACAGTGACGGAATCTGCTCTGGCAATTGCACTGGCCCAGGAAGGGGGTATCGGCTTTATTCACAAGAATATGCCCATTGAGCGTCAGGCAGAAGAAGTCCGCCGCGTGAAAAAACACGAAAGTGGTGTGGTGACTAACCCTGTTACTGTAACGCCACAAACTACACTGCGTGAAGTACATGAACTGACTAAACGTAATGGTTTCGCAGGTTATCCTGTCGTGACAGAAGAGAACGAACTGGTAGGTATCATTACTGGCCGTGATGTACGTTTCGTTACTGATCTGGATCAGCCAGTGACTGCGGTAATGACGCCGAAAGAGCGTCTAGTCATTGTAAAAGAAGGTGAAGCGCGCGAAGTTGTGTTGCAGAAAATGCACGAAAAGCGTGTTGAGAAAGCACTGGTCGTTGATGATAGTTTCCACTTGCTTGGCATGATCACTGTGAAAGATTTCCAGAAAGCAGAACGTAAGCCAAACGCCTGTAAAGATGAAGAGGGTCGTCTGCGGGTTGGTGCTGCGGTCGGTGCAGGTGCTGGCAATGAAGAACGTGTTGATGCGCTGGTAGCTGCGGGCGTGGATATCCTGCTTATCGACTCATCCCACGGTCATTCTGAAGGTGTTTTGCAGCGTATTCGCGAAACTCGTGCTAAATATCCTGATTTGCAAATCATTGGTGGTAACGTAGCGACTGGCGAAGGTGCTAAGGCACTGTTTGAAGCCGGCGTTAACGCAGTGAAAGTCGGTATTGGCCCTGGTTCTATATGTACTACCCGTATCGTTACTGGTGTCGGTGTCCCTCAAATCACGGCGATTGCTGATGCAGTGGAAGCCCTGGAAGGTACTGGTATTCCTGTGATTGCTGACGGTGGAATCCGCTTCTCTGGTGATATCGCTAAAGCGATTGCGGCGGGCGCATCATGCGTCATGGTGGGGTCAATGCTGGCCGGTACAGAAGAATCCCCTGGGGAAATTGAACTCTATCAGGGCCGTTCTTTCAAATCCTACCGTGGTATGGGATCACTGGGCGCGATGTCCAAAGGCTCCTCTGACCGTTACTTCCAGACCGATAACGCGGCAGACAAACTGGTGCCAGAAGGCATCGAAGGCCGTGTGGCTTACAAAGGCCTGTTGAAAAGCATCGTTCACCAGCAAATGGGTGGCTTACGTTCCTGCATGGGGTTAACAGGCTGTGCCACTATTGACGAACTGAGAACTAAAGCAGAATTCGTTCGTATCAGTGGTGCAGGCATTCAGGAAAGTCATGTACATGACGTGACCATCACCAAAGAATCACCAAACTATCGTTTAGGTTTGTAATTTATTTAGGGTGGCCCACTATCGGGCCACTGACTTCTTTATTTT
Source organism: Xenorhabdus bovienii SS-2004 (assembly GCF_000027225.1). Lineage (NCBI taxonomy): Bacteria > Pseudomonadati > Pseudomonadota > Gammaproteobacteria > Enterobacterales > Morganellaceae > Xenorhabdus > Xenorhabdus bovienii. The sequence goes on along the minus strand of NC_013892.1, from coordinate 2,556,437 downwards.
TCTTGCCACTTGTTTTTGGAATTCACCTCAAATGACAACTAATATCCACCAGCATCGCATCCTGATCCTTGATTTTGGTTCGCAATATACCCAGCTAATTGCCCGCCGTATTCGTGAAATTGGTGTTTATTGTGAACTTTGGACATGGAATGTCACGGAAGAGCAAATCCGTGAATTTAACCCGAGTGGTATCATCCTTTCGGGTGGGCCGGAAAGTACAACAGAGAATAATAGCCCGTGTGCACCGGAATATGTCTTTCATGCAGGTGTGCCGGTACTGGGAATTTGCTATGGTATGCAAACTATGTCCATGCAACTGGGCGGCAAAGTGGGCAATTCTACTGAGCGCGAATTTGGTTATGCTCAAGTTGAAATCAAAGATGACTGTGAATTATTCCGTGGCATTCAGGATGTTCAGAGTGAATCCGGTAAACCTTTGTTGGATGTTTGGATGAGCCATGGTGATAAAGTCACTGCTATTCCAGAAGGTTTCATCACCGTTGCCAGCACGGATACCTGCCCGTTTGCCATTATGGCCAATGATGAAAAACGTTTTTATGGCGTACAATTCCACCCAGAGGTGACTCATACTCATCAGGGTTTGAATATTTTACAACGCTTTGTACTGGATATCTGTCAATGTGAAGTATTGTGGACGCCAGCTTCCATTATCGACGATATTGTAGAACGCCTGCGTACGCAGATTGGTGATGATCACGTTATTCTGGCACTGTCTGGTGGTGTGGATTCTTCCGTAACCGCATTGCTGCTGAACCGCGCGATTGGTAAACGTCTGACCTGTGTTTTTGTAGACAACGGTCTGTTGCGTCTGAATGAAGCCGATCAGGTTATGGCAATGTTTGAGGGTAAATTCGACCTGAACCTCGTTCATGTTAAGGCAGAAGAGCGCTTCCTGTCTGCGTTGGCGGGTATTGATGAGCCAGAAGCCAAGCGTAAAACCATCGGCCATGTCTTTATTGATGTATTTGATGAAGAAGCATCAAAACAAACTCAGGTTAAATGGCTGGCACAGGGTACAATTTATCCAGATGTTATCGAATCTGCTGCTTCTGCGACAGGCAATGCCCACGTTATCAAATCTCACCACAATGTGGGTGGTCTGCCGGACGATATGAAACTGGGATTAGTTGAACCGCTGAAAGAGCTGTTTAAAGACGAAGTTCGCCGTATTGGTTTGGAACTGGGTCTGCCATATGACATGCTGTACCGCCATCCATTCCCAGGCCCAGGTCTTGGTGTGCGTGTATTAGGTGAAGTGAAGAAAGAGTATTGTGATCTGCTGCGCCGTGCAGATGCTATCTTTATTGAAGAACTGCATAAAGCGGATCTGTACAATAAAGTCAGTCAGGCGTTCACTGTATTCCTGCCAGTGCGCTCTGTCGGCGTAATGGGTGATGGCCGTAAATACGATTGGGTCGTTTCCCTGCGTGCAGTAGAAACCATTGACTTTATGACTGCTCACTGGGCACACCTGCCATATGATTTCTTAGGTCGTGTGTCGAACAGGATCATTAATGAGATCAATGGTATATCGCGGGTAGTCTATGATATCAGCGGTAAGCCACCTGCGACGATCGAGTGGGAATGATCTAGAGTCTTCCCAAGCCTCCCCAAATCATCATAATTTTCTAATTAAGACCCTGATTTCAGGGTCTTTTTATCCCTGTATCTCACCAAATCACACCACCTCAGTATTCAATTTTTGACGGTATCGCAATATACGTTATATTAATTGACTCAAAAGACCGTCACAGTTTTACTCTAAATTGACGGTATCAGATCAATAAAAGGATACCAACATGCGCTGAGTTAACATATTAAGTGCAATCGGCGGGATATTAAAAGGAGTGAGTCAACTGTGATACATTTCATGGCTCTCACACCTGAAATCATGGCCTGATATGCATAAACAAACCAGACAGTACCGACAGTTGACTCCCGAGCAAAGATATCAGCTTCAAGCCCTGTATAACAGGGGCTTTCCACAACATCAAACGCTGAATCGCTTGGTGTTCATTCCAGCACGGTTTCACGTGAACTGAAACGGAATGCAAACAATAAACAATATTGTGCTAAGTCTGCTGAAATATTGAAAAATAATCGAAAAAAGACCGCTTTTAAGTTTAGAAAATACCACCCCCGGCATGAAAACATCTTGTCTGAGGGATTATCAATGGGTTGGTCGCCAGAGAATATTGACTACGAATGCGTCTGGAGTGTCCGGAGATATAGCAGAATCAACATAACCTGACCTATTCAATATGCTCCGTAAACAACTCATCAACTGAACATCTTTTTTGCCTCCTTATCGCTTTTGCTCCGCCCCATTTGTGTTCTATAGGGTTTAAATCCGGACTATAAGCGGGAAGCCATTCCAGTTGACATCTGCTGTCTGCTATCGCTTGTGTCGTGTCATTCCGTTTATGGAAAGGCGCATTATCCATCACTATCACTGCTCCGTGTGGAAGCTTTGGCAGCAAATCTTGCGTCATCCACGCATAAGAAACATCGGCATTAATATTCCCGGTAAATAAGCTTAAGGTGACGAAGGTATTTTCGAGAATGGCGCCAATGACGTTGAGACGGCCTTTTGCGTGCCAGTCATGCGTACCAAAACAGCGTAACCCTTTTTCCGAATACCCCTGTTTACGTGGCATCGATTGAGCAAAACCACTTTCATCCAAATAAACAAGGGGTCTGCCAGTCTGTTCATCATCGCTGATGTGCTCGATAAATGCCTGACGAGCTTGAGGATCAGCGCGAGGGTGTTGGAGCGTTTTTTTTCGGGGTGATATTCAGCCGTTTCAAGGCGTAATGAATAGCCGATTATGAGACACCTAAACGTTTTGCTCTTTCCCATTGAGAGTCATCAGAAAAATTTTGGACATCTGCAATGAGTACCTTATCAGGGATTTTCGTGGCGGGTTTATCGCGGGTCATGCAAGGTTCTATTTTATTGCACCACCGGAACAAGGTACGCATGGAGATCTCAAAATGGGCACTCGTTTGTTCGAAAGTCAACGAATGCTTGTCTTTGTATGCCAGTACTCGCTTTCGAAAATCTAAGCTGTAGCCCATCTCATTTTATGCCTTGTTATCTTAGAGTTAGATATTATGTCATATTAATATGATTTAGCTATAGCCCTTAGCCACAGTACTAGGGCAATCGCATCTAAAATTCATTGACAATGGTTTAATTTCATGTCGTTATGCAGCTTTTAAATCCATCCTTATGTCCTCTGTCAGCCCTTTGTTACAGCATTTTGCCTCACTTGAAGATCCCCGAGTTCAACGAACTCAGTTGCATAGTTTGGAAAATATCCTGACTATCGCCATCTGCGCTGTGATTTGTGGCGCTGAAGGTTGGGTCGAAATTGAAGAGTTTGGCGAATCTAAACAGGATTTCTTTACCCAACTGCTTGATCTCACTAATGGCATCCCCTCTCACGATACCTTTGGTCGTGTCTTTGCTGCACTTGATACGCAGGCTTTTGCCGACTGTTTCACCTCCTGGATATCTACGCTGGCACAAGGAGTTGATCAGGATATCATCGCTATTGATGGCAAAACCATGCGCCGGTCACTCGATAAAGCCAACGGCAAGGCGGCAATCCATCTGGTCAGCGCCTTTGCCTGTACCAATCGCTTAGTTCTGGGACAAGTGAAAGTGGAGAGTAAATCCAATGAAATCACCGCTATTCCTGAGTTACTTCGACGATTGGTTTTGTCTGGAAGTCTGGTGACTATCGATGCCATGGGATGCCAGAAAGCGATTGCTCATCAATTACATGAAGCGGGCGCGGATTACGTACTGAGCCTGAAAGAAAATCATCCCGGCCTGTATAATGATGTCAGCCATTATTTCGATTATGTCTCATCCCAACCGGAGCACCTGAGCGAATATGAAGACGTGGATGCCGGACATGGCCGCATTGAGCGACGCACAGTACAAATGACCCATGTTGATTGGTTGCCGGAAAAGGCGTGCTGGTGTGGTTTACACAGCATAATACGGGTGATCCGCGAACGCTATGTAGGAAATGAAGTGAGCCGGGAGAGCTGTTATTTTATCAGCACTTTACGTCCGACAGAGGCTCAACGGGCAGCGACAGCGATCCGCAGTTACTGGCAAATAGAAACGCAACTCCATTGGTGTCTGGACATTGCATTTAATGAAGATCAACAGCGGATGCAGGAGGGCAATGCGGCGGCTAATATGGCATTACTCAATAAAATCGCGTTGAATTTACTTCGGTTGTCCCCTACCAAAGCAGGAATTAAAGCCCGCCGTAAACGGGCGGATTGGGAGGACAAATATCTGCTTACGGTATTGGGTAAAGCCCAGCAAATTTATATGCGATTGCCCTGGGTCGCACCCGTTTCAGGATGCAACCGCGTTGCGCACCCGTTATGCAAAAAATAAGGATGCTGATGCTGACAGTCTGATGGCTGTGATTGTGGCTCAAGCCATGAATCACGGCAACCGGACTTTGGCCTGAACCAGTGATATTCCCTAAGAAAGAAGATCACCACTCAATCACCAGACATACATTTCACGGTAAGCATAAAGGTTGTCCGGTACGGAAGGTGGAAAAATAATCTGCTTTACTGATGATTCATTGATGAATATGCGAGTAATAAAATTAATCCACTATTAATTTTAGCATTTAATTTTTTTTTATTATAAGTATTGCAATTATTGATTCTATCTGAGATTCTGGCTAAGAATAATATAAAATAACATTCAATAAATATTGATTCTATACGCAATTAACTTGAAGATGCGGGTTTTAAAATCTGGAAGTTATCAGTCAACCGAGTGGTGAGTTCTTTCGCTTTTTCTGGCAATGTGACATGAAAAAAGTGGCGCAGCGTTTCACGGAATGTTTTGGTATCCGGAAAATAGACATTGTTTCGTACCTGCTCATTCACATACTTCCATAATCGCTCAATCGGGTTGAGATTAGGGCTGTAAGGCGGCAGGTAGTGCAACTCAATATTCAAAACCTCGGCAAAAAATTGGACGACTCCGGAACGGTGATAACCCGCACCATCCAGAATAATGTGGATTTTTTGCGAAAGTGGATAGGTTTCCCGGATTGAGCCGAAAAAAAGGACGACATTTTTCGCGTTAATCGTCGGATATTCACGAACAATAGTCTCTTCAATCCGTTGTAAATTAAGGGCACCCATGATGTTGAGTCGAGTACGACTGCCTGTGGTTTCAACCACTTTGACGTGCTTCCGCCCGCTCTTCATCCAGCCATAACTTAATTTTGTGGACAGGGTCGGGTGAACCGCATCAATAAATAAAATAGGCGCATTCTGGCCACATTCTTCTTTCAGCGCGTTGTAGGTTTCAATAAACTGTTGCTGTTTATCCGCATCAAATTTATGCGGAGCACCCATTGGCTTCTTGTAGCTGAAACCTTGACGGTGAAGCCATTTCGTCATTCCTGCGACAGTGAAAGTCACCTGCCATCGTGCCCGAACATAGGCCACAATTTGTGCGGTAGTGTGCATCAAATTTGCCATCAGATACTCAACTAATTCTGTTGTTTGTTCGGCAGACAAACGGCTTTCAGAGCCCCCATTTTCAGGGGCGAGTTTTTCCTCAGAGAAGTAATCTTTCAGATGGCGGCTCACCGTACTTTCATGGATCCGCAAAGCCTGAGCAATCATCTGGGCAGTCCAGCCTTCTGAGGCCAAAAGCACGGCCTTGATGCGGTCACGTACTCGTCCATCGCGAGTCGTATCATGCATCAATTCGAGGGCGTCTTTTTGGGCATCTGTTAGATTAATTTTCATGGGCGCAATCATGATCTGATACAAATGAAAAATCAAGCATCTTCAATGACGACGGGTATATTTCAATGTTTATTCTTAATAAATATAAGCAATTAAACATAACGCTTTATTATATCTTTTGAAACCATAAAGTCAATTATAAGTTATTAATAAACCTTAATCTTTGAAAGGAGTAATATAATGGCTGGAAAGATAGATATACTTCCTGCAACCCTCTCTAATATTATCAAAGGCCAACCCTTTAGGGTGACTGTAACCGTGAGTGGTGAGACAAATATTAGTGCAAATACAGAAATTGATATTGTTAGTTCACAAGGGGTACATTTAATAAAGAAATTCCCAGGCACCGTTGTTAAAACTAATTTTATCCAACAAATGATATTTCTTGCAGACGACACTGACGCTGATTACAAAATCTCGTTTACCGCGAAGTCAGCAAGCAGTCCAAAAGGATCGGTAGACTATAAACCTGTAGAAAACCCAGAACTGATCCCCGATAGCTGCGTGCTAAGAGGTTCATCATCTTATCTGTATGACCCGAGTCCCGTTGGCTTATCAGGCACTCCTCCTACATCAAGCAATCCATTCATTCTGGCGTCGATCAATCCGATGGGAGTGAGCGGAGGTTCAATTTCAAAATATGATATTCAGATTCGTGCCACAGGTCCTGTGCGGATATTTACTGTAGACGATGTTGAAATTTTGCCTTATGAAGTTGATGATCAAAAACAGTATTATGACTATTTAGTCCAGAAATCAACAAAATCGGCTGTTAACCTTAAAATATACGCCACTACCGGTATTGCTCAATTCATCGGGTTTGAAACAATATTCAGTCGGAGGGTATACAATCAAAAACAAGTTATGTTTATTACGTCTTCTCCAATTGCTGTTTCCGACGACTTCGATCCACCCATCATTGAGGAAACATATCAGTCCTCCACTTTAACAAGGCCAGATCAACCCGATTATTTCCATTTCATGATCCCGCAGAATAATCATTTACATCCCGGTGATTTCATCATCGGATTTGTGACGGATGATGATAAACACATTTATAAAAAAAACCTGATCTTCGGGGAGGTAGCGGTTGCCGAAGATGGATATTTTAGATTTAAAGTGGCTTATAGCGATATGTATAACGGAACCAATTTTATCAGCTATGCTGCTCTTGATCAGGGAGGCAACTTAGTTGGGTCCGAACCGAATTACATCAGTTATGATAGTGGCGGCAATAACAACCCAAGTCCTAATGACCAAAGCCGGACTTTAGATGCACCAGAGGTACATGACCAGTTCGGCTTATTTATTGGTATATATCAGTCAATCAATATCCACAGTATCGGTAACAAAGGAATTGAGGTCTGGCTGCCAGTAGCCGCTACCGCTAATGACCTGAATAAAATAGCCGAGGGTGATTCTATTACGATTAAAGCCTATATTTCATACTGCGTCGATACAGAAACACCCGCCCGTCCTCTACCAATTGTGGTCACTGAAAATCACATTGTACAACAGAAAGAAATTGATAGTGGTTATTATAAGCACACCATCGCGGCCGATAAACTTCTCGGTTATGACACAATACAGGGGGATTTTGAAGGTTCGATTTCAATAGACTATAGCCGTCTTGCCCAGAATCAGAAATCGCAACTTTTCACCCGAGGATTCGACACGGTTGCACCTTAATAACCCAAATATTTAACATGCTGATAGCCACTGTTATTAGCATGTCCCCCTTATCAATAAAATGGTTTGTTTTGTGAAGAGGTCATTGTATGCCTATAAAGAAAAACAGCCTTGTTGCGCCTTTTTTACCACAAAGTTACGATGGAGCCATTGACTTATCAAAATTGGATCAATCCATACTGGTGATAAAAATAAATCACTATGAGGCCGTCCATATTGGTGATGTTATCATTGTTCATCTGAATCAATATCTATCGTCAATTCTCTATTATATTACAAATGCAAATAAAGATTATCCCGCTTATGAAATAACCATACCTTTTTCTACGATTCCTCTTGGTAGCTACAATATTTTCTATACCGTCACCGACTGTGCCGGAAACACATCGGATTCGGTAACCAGCAGCGTCACAATTATAAAGTCAGATCCTTCACCATTTCCGGTAATTGCCTCCCTGAAAACGGAAGTTTTGACGAATGGGATGCCGGCCAATGATTACACACCGAATGTTGTACTCATCACGGCCTTAGATGAAAAAAAGAAGTCGGTATCCGGTGTGCCAATACACATTGTCTCCAACGATAATATGAGTATTGCGCCGTCTTCCTGTATCACAGATCAGGATGGAAAAGTTGTTTTCTGTTCAACTTCACGTGCTGATGGTTTTTTCTCAATCCAAGTATCATCAGGCTCTACACTCAATACGACTGAGTTGTATTTCTCACCTACAAATGAAGCAATATTAGAAATAACAGGAAAAGAACAAATTAGCGAAGAATATGAAATAATTACAATTCAGGTTCACGATAAACAGACACTTAAACAAATTAAAAATGCGACCGTCTATTATAAAATAGACTTGGCTCATAATATCAATGCCGTACTGGACATTGGCTATAACCCCGATACGATACAATCCATGTCTACAGATGAATACGGACAATTCAAAATAAACCTAAAAGGTAAAATAGGCGGGTATTGTATTATATCAGCTACGGCCAATAATTATATCGGCAGCATAAAATACACCAAATAAAAATTAGGGAGATATTAATCATGGCAACGAAAACCCTTTCATTTGTTGCAATAAAAAGCGGGTGGTATGTCTCATATTACTTTATGACCGAAGCGGGTTATGATTATACAATAACACTAACCGATAAAAGCACCGGAACTATTTACGGTACATGGACAAAAAATGAGGATGGCGATGCTTCAATCTATAAATACTCCAGCTCATTTGAATATACAGGATCGGATGGAGAGCTTATTTGCGTTGTTGATTGTCCAGAAAGTCAGAAACTTGATAATTCCTTTAGCGCAAATCTGATAACGCCAAGTGCGGGATCTCCAACACTGGGATATACCTATTGTGCGGCCTTTGAGGATTTTGGTGGCTCAATTGATTATAATGACTTTTTTGTCTGTCTGGTGGGATGGACCCATGAAGGATAAATACCTGTCTTACCATCAGTGAAACCCGCTGAAATTTCCATCGTGGGGAATTATCCCCACGGTTTTTGTTAGTGACAGTGGCACTGATTTAATCACCATGCTCTCTTGATGCCAATTTTGGCCTTCATATCGTAGCTATCAGCAAAATTATTCAGGCTAGAATTGGCTGAAATTTCACCATGGATGAGATATTTGCCATTCCCCCAACTGTAAGAGCCGCCTGTCCCCATGCCTCCCCAAGTGCGGTCGTTACCACTGATAAAGCCAACATTGGCAACGTCAGTCAAGTCACTGCGCCCCAAAACTTCCTGATTTATATTGATAAAGCCATATAAATGGGTGGATTTTTCCTCTTTACTCAGAGAGTCGTGCCACTTTTGACGGTAATCTATTGTCGTGCCAACACGGAGTTTCATACTTTTACTTTGGTTAAAGTGGATTCTGGCACCAAACGGATCATGGAATCCGTTCATATTAACAGAAGAGAACATAAGCTGTGCTTGTGGAGTCAGTGACCATCTCGGACTCAAATCAAACGCTTGTCCTGCTTCCAGACTCAAGGCATATCCCAGGGCGGACTTATTATTGCCCAAAGGCTGGCTGGCCGTCTTTGAATTCAGGTCATTATTAAAGTAGGTCACCTGAGCCAACCCATCCAAATAGAACTGATTCTTGCTGTACCACGTACTGGTCGCCCCGACCGTGTAACCCTTTGCCCGAATGTCACCTTCACCATGCACAGAGCCGACTTTGGCATCAATATTCGAATATTGTAGGAAAACGCCGCCATCCAAGGAGCCTTGGTTATTTTCATAAAAACGTTTGTCCATACCTATCTGAGCACGGAACAGGTTATAGGTAGTCGCATCAGCACCCGATGTTGTCACACGTGGCGACAATTTACCGTGAGAAGCGGTCAGCCGTCCCCATACCCCATTGGGCGTCGGGTTTGTACTCTCGTCTGTACTGTCTTTACCCTCGGCGCTTCTGAACTCATCTATGTCAGGCAACGGATATTGACGTCCTCCAATCCGGTCACGCAAAGATTCCGGCGCATTCAGTGTCTGCAAAATCCGGCCATAAGTTTCGTAAACGCTAACCCCTGCCTGATAATGTTGTGCCGGTTCTGGATTGGGTTTTGCACGGGTTAACGACGATCGCAAATACCAGTTTCCATCCGAATTATCAGTGCCATTCTTATAGAGACGGTAGGCATAGGCACCCGCGACAATGGCGGGGTCTCCCTGATAATGATAGTCAGCCACTAAATTGAAAGTTCCGTCCGATGAACCTTGCACATCAATCACCTTGATACCTTCCTGCGTTTTTGCGCCCGTTCCGCCGACATTTTTGATCGCGAGCTGCGTTGTACCTGATGTACTGCCATTCACCACAAGTTTGTCAGTCTTTGAGTTATCAGCCGCCAATGCCGTTGATAAACTCACCGTACCGTTATTGCCACTGTAATCACCCGCCACTGTCAACATACGTCCTACAGTTTGATTATCTCCGCCAACCAGCACTCTGCCATTGTTACTTAACGCGGAAATTGTTGTATTAAATCCCCCCATATCAAGCGTACCATTCTGTCCGATTGTATAGGAAGAAACCGTGCTGAAAGCCGCCTTTGCGCCTTGACGAAGGGTTCCTTTTTGTATTTCTGTCGTGCCTGTATAGTTATTCCCGCCCGTCAGAAGAGTTGTACCGCCCCCGTTCTGAACCAGATTTCCCTTGCCCGTGATATGACCGCCAAATGTCACTGTATTTGAACGGTTAAAGGCAAGCGTACCTTTATCTCCTGTGACAACATCCCCAGAGATACTCCCCGTAGTGCCGCCGTCACCGAGCTGAAGAATACCCTGTGTCACTTTCGTGCCGCCTGTGTAATCGTTCTTCCCTTTTAAAACCAGAGTACCGTAATCAGTGGTTTCAAGTGTCGCTGAACCCGTCAGGTTTGACTCAATCGTGGCTGTACTGCCCGCCGCTGACTGATTGCCGGTGCCGACACGGATTTTGGCACTGCCTGTATTGTCATTTTTTAAAAGCAGCGGGGCGCCGGTGAGGGTATAACCCTCGGTGCCAAATTGCATACCATTGACGGTGACTTGGCCACCGCCATTATCAACCTGCACCTTTCCTGCGGTACCGGAGAAGATGGCAAACTGATCGGCATTGCTCCAACTGGCATTTGGCCACCCTGTTTTTGACGTCCAGTTATTCCTTCCACCGACCTGCCAGACGCCGCTTCCCCCGTCAACAACACCATTGCTATGTTTGCCGGCATCTCCGCCATCCCAATAGTTCAGAAGCATGCCGCCCGTATTGGTGAGGTAAACTTTCTTGTCTCTGCTCGTATCGAGAGAGAGAGTTCCGGGTTCTCCGCCAGTGAGCGTCATTCGATTGTTTGTTAAGGTGCCGCCATAATGGAAGATATCGTATTCACCCGCTGAGAAACCACCAAGGTTGGTGACGTTAAGCGTGCCTGCCAATGTCAGGTTGCCACGCACATTAAATAACGCAGACGTAGAAGTCTCCGCCGCTCCCAGTGAAATACCGACATTTGCACCGTGGCCAAGAATAAGATCATGACCAAATGTTAAGGTATCACCCTGCTTGCCGACAAGGTGGCCCCCGTTTTCAATCGTTGCAGTGCCGCCTATTGTGCCGGAACCATTAACCGTGCTTCCATTTTTCACATTAAAGGTCGAAGCAGCTGTACCCAGTTTCCCGTCAACGATAAGGGTTCCTTCCTCAACACCCGTTGACCCTGTAAAGTCAGAGGAATTCGAGCTGAGTGTTGTGGTGCCAGCACCAATCTTCCCGAGATGACCATTGCCGGAAATCACACCGTCAAAACGGTTTGTTCCATTCAAATTGAGTGCCAGAGTACCTTCAGACCCGATGGCAACTAAGCGAGTGTCCGGCCCATTATTTCGGGTGTTAAACTGTAACGTGCCAGATTTGATATTAGTTTTTCCAACATACGTATTCTGACCACTCAGAATAGTCATTCCTTTACCAACATGCTCCACACCCCCAGTACCAGAGATATTATTGGAAAAGGTAATATTGTTATTATGATCAAAAGCCAGCACCCCAGACTGTCCGATTGCCACTCTGGAAGTTTTATCAATACTTCCTGTCGTTCCGTTATCACCGAGTTGCAACGTCCCCGAGTCGATTTTTGTCTCGCCGGTATAGGTATTTTCTCCCGTCAAAAGGGTTGTGCCACTCCCCACTTGATGAACTGAGCCTGTTCCGCTTATGATATGGCTATAAGTTGTTTTATCGCTGTGGTTGAAATTAAGGCGGCCTTCATTATTTATGTCACTGAAGATGCTTCCGGTTGTGTGTCCGTCACCCAGAGTTAACGCATTTTCTGATAATATTCTAACCGCTCCGGCATTCATGTTGTGAGTAAAGGAAAGATTAAGATTTTTGGTCATAGCATCTTTTGACCCTATGGTGACAACCGAATCTTTCGTCCCAGAAACATTGCCTTTAAGGATTGCATTCGGGCCAGACATATAAAGGCTGGCGCTTCCAAGCTCAACATCGCCGTCAATCGTGCCCGCATTATCAATGCCGTTGATTAAGGTTCCCTTATTATTTATAGAAAATTTATCCCCTTGTATCACTCCACCATCTAAATTCGTTATAGTATCAACAGTTCCTTTATCGTCGATAGAAATGCCATTGTGCTTTCCACGTATGAACGAAGCGTTGGTGATTTGTTTAATGTTGGATGATTTTTTTTGGGAATCAGACGTGTCTTGCCCGGTGACCTGAATGGCATCCTGCCCAGTCATGATACCTTTACTCCCGGCCTGATTATTGACGTTTTCGAGATAGCCTCCTCCTGTAATTACAATGCCATGATTGGGTCCAGTCACTGATCCATAGTTATTAAAAGTGCCGACATGACCACCACTATCAACAATGAGCGTTCCGCCCGTAGAGCCGGCAAAATTCACCTGAGATGTCAACGTCCCATGATTATCAAGCGTATTAAGTTTTGCCATTCTGACAGATATTCCATCAATCGATCCCCCCTCCCGGTTAAAAATGGTATCAATACTTCCTTGACTGCCATTCTTTTGGTTCAACGCCTGACTGAGCATGACTGAATAGAGTGCGGTATCAATATTTTCGGCTTTGATTACGCCATAATTATCTAACGTATTCATATGGCCAGAAACCCACACACCTCCTGAAGCGCCACTTATGACACCATGATTAAGCAGCTTTCCAACAGAACCACTATAAGTTACTGTAATTCCACTGTCTCCTTTCAAAATCCCGTGATTTTCAATGTGATCGATAGACGTCACAGGAGCCACATCATTGTTACCACCAACATTGACCGCACTTTTTTTCAGGCCGTATCTATCCGAGTTATCTGTCTGCCCTTGAGGAATATCAATGGATGCACTTTGATTAATAGTCAGATTTTCGCCATTTGATAAATTACAGGGTTCTGCCTCATTATCAGAAATAATCGTCGTTGTATTTGAAGAACCGCATGATGAAGCGGCTATTGCATTAACACTTACTCCAGGAAAAAACAAAGCTAATTTAATCGCGATAGGCATTAAAGCTTGCTTGCATATCTTCATAAGTAACACCTTTAGATAGCCTCAAGGTTAATGACATTCCAGTTGTCTTGATTGCAATAACTTAACCAGAAAAAGTAGACAAATCAGCTTTATTATTGTTAACAAGTCATAAAAAGTCTAATAACACATTTTTCCACGAATGAGGACAGAGTTGACCAATTCATCAGAACCCCAGCAACGGCAGACGACGGTGTAGACAGGTACTGGCAATATTGATAGCAAAATGAAAATGGTCGTCAGCTCCCGCTAACATTGCGTGGCAGCACCTGTTCTTTACCGGTCGGTACAACTTCAAAAAAGCGAGATAGTGGTAAGGCCCCATTATGACCTGATATACTAAGTTGAAGGAGATGTATTGACGGTTTTACGTGTACTGGTTCTGTCGCATTAATAAACCTGAGATTTGTTTAAGAAGGGAACTAAAGGGCAATGTCGCGTTAACGGTGACAAGTTAGCAAAAGTGGTGTTGCCGGTTATTTAGGCAGCCAGTAAATAGAATTGTTCGAGAGCATAAAAATCTATGGTTCCCCTCTTTTTTGGGTCGTGTATTCAACCTGTTAATTGGCCATCAATAATAGAACTCACGCTCGATGAATGTACCAATGATCTTGTCATGCATTTCAACTGACTTAGAATAACCCAGCGTCTTGCGATTGAGTCGCTTTAGCCTGTTACGCAGGTTCAGATTTTCTCGTTCAATACGTTGAGTATAAAGTTTACCGGTGACATGTTTCTCATCAGCCAATATGTCATATGCCCCGAAATTATCGGTGCACCAGAATGCCACATCAAAAGTGGATAACTTTTCCAGCAACGTCCTGAGTGTCTGTTTGCTACGAGCGCCAAAAGCGTGAGCGACAATACGTTTCAAGCGAGGCTCCCACGCGTACCACAGCCAGCGTTGCCGTTTTTTGTTACTGATGAATGACCCCATTTCATCGACTTCACAGATAAGCTGAAGCTCAGGGGTATCCAGCGGCAGCGTGGTTACACATCGCGGCGCGAGTTTTTTAAAGTGCGTACAACAGCGTTAATGCTGACATGAAGTGCCCGTGCCGTATCACGAATACCGGCGTTATTCATGGCAAGCTTGACGATTTGCTCTTTCATACCCGAATGGCAAGCCCGGTAAGTGTATTCGAGCTGGAAGGTTCTACGACAGGACTGGCAATAATATCGTTGATGCCCACCTTCTCCTTTACCGTGTTTTTTAACAGACGTGGTTTGGTCACAAAACCGACACTTCACTTCAACTAATGCCATCACTATCCCTCACGTATTTACTCTCATTATACGTGAGGGATAGTGATGAATACGTGACTTTATCAATTTAGTGGTGTAATTTTGGTAAGATGTTGAAGTTAGGTTTCAATGACTTAATATACTGTTTTTATAATGAAAACTACTGAGGTGACAAATGTTGAATACCTTTCCAAATCGAGGGAATATGCGATTTTTGGCAAATTTTATTTCACCATTAGCTGCTCGTATTGTATTAGGTAGGATGCTGTCAGAAGGGATCAACGCTGAATTGATTGATGAAAATGTAGTATGGAACAACTATATGTATTCACAGGCGTTAGGTGGCGTTAAATTACTGGTTCATAATTCAGATATTGAACGGGCAAAAAACATTATTATTCAAATTGAACAAGGTTGTTACCAATTGGATGATTCTAATGAGAATTCATTAGTGTCAAAAAATAACGTAACTAACAATATATTAAATACTTTTTTCTCCATCGCATTATTTTTGATTACAGGTATTGCGATACCGTTTAAGCCATCATTGTAGTACATATTTATGGATAATTTATGTCAAGGAAAAGGGGGCTTATTACACCACTCATCTTTGGTTATTTCCCACAGTTCAGAATCATATGTACCTGACACATATTGCTTTTTACTGGTGCTGATCAAGCGCATTCCCTGTGCTAATGAAATTTTTCTCGAATTTTCATTAATACTGGCTTTGAGTGTTCTGAGAACGGTTCGATCCAACTCATTAAACCAGTAATCAGTGACCCTTTTGCTGGCTTCTCGCATCAATCCTCGGCCGTGATATTCTGGAGAAAGCCAGAAACCTCGATTGTTGTCCGGTTTGTCATATAACCCGATCACACCAATTAGCTCATCAGGATTACTTTTCATTCTGATTGACCATATCCATGCTTTTTCAGTTTGTATTTCAGGCATAGCAATGTGATTGACAAAGTATCCTGCACCATTATCCGGATATGGCCAAGGAACTGCATTGCTGTCTAAATACTTCACGACCTCCCAATGAGGGAATTTTTGCTGAATTTGAGGGGCATCATCATAAGCTAATTTTCTTAATAGCAGTCGTTCGGTTTCCAAGTTGTCAAATCGCATAATCATTATTTTTGTAATCACAATGTTTGTTAAATGTAATAAAGACAATAAATTTAGAACTCGGAATAGTCAATCCAGTATCACCCGTAATCCGATAAAAAATATGTTATAGTAAGCCTCTAAATTTCCCTATTCATCGGAATGTTATGTCTTATCAATGCCCTCTATGTCATTCACCATTACTGTTCACTCATCATCAATGGCGCTGTGAAAACAATCATCAGTTTGATTGCGCGAAAGAGGGTTACGTTAATTTGCTGCCAGTTCAACATAAACGCTCAAAAGAACCGGGTGACAGTGTTGAAATGATGCAGGCGAGAAGGGCGTTTTTACATTCTGGCTACTATCGGGCATTACAACAGAAAACTATTCAGTTGCTTGACAAATATTTGCCAGAGGGCGCCGGAACGTTATTGGATATTGGTTGTGGTGAAGGCTATTATACGGCTGCGGTACAGGCACAGTTGAATCTCCATCGGGATATGACGGTATATGGCCTGGATGTAGCGAAAATAGCGGTTCGTTATGGGGCTAAATGTTATCCAAAAGTCAATTTCTGCGTAGCATCCAGCCATCGTCTGCCATTTGCTGATGGCTCGCTTGACGGAATTCTGCGGATTTATGCTCCTTGCAAAGCGACTGAATTAGCTCGTGTTGTAAAACCGCATGGCATTGTTTTGACGGTTACACCCGGCCCTCGTCATTTATATCAGCTGAAGGAATTGATTTATCAGGAAGTGAATTTACACCCTGAAAACAAGGAACAATGGGAGGGATTTGAATTAATTTCGACAGAAATGCTGGCCTATGCAATGCCATTGGGTGGTGAGCAAGCCCATAATTTATTGCAGATGACCCCTTTTGCCTGGCGGGCATCAGAACAGGTTAAAACTAATTTGATGACTGAAAAACTATTTAATTGTGAAGCTGATTTTACGCTAAAAGTTTATCGGCGTATTTGATAATGATAGTTTGATTCGGAATAGATATAGGAAGATATCTATTCCGGAAAGATAATTATGCTGCATACATAAATAATTTAAGATGCTCAAATAATATATTGAATCCAATGATAATTAATATCAGACCACCAATCAATTCTGCCCGTTTGCCTAATAATGGACCAATATAGCGCCCAATTAACATTCCTAATGTAGCCATAATCATGGTTATTATTCCAATTGTCATGGCGGTATGAAAAATATCGACCTGTAAGAAGGCGAGACCGACGCCAATTACCATTGCATCGAGACTAGTTGCTATTGCAGTGATAATTAATGTCATTGAACTATGGCGGCGAGGAGTAGATTCAACAGTAGTTTGTGCATCAATTTTCAAGCTTTCAATAATCATCCGACAGCCAAGCATGAACAGCAGTGAAAATGCAATCCAGTGATCCCATTCCATAATATATTGGCTGGCATAAAGTCCCAGAAACCAACCGATTAAAGGCGTGCAGGCTTCAACCAAACCAAAGATAATACCTGTGCGGATCGCTTCACGGAAACGTGGGCGGTGAAGAACAGCACCTTTTCCTACTGCGGCAGCGAAAGCGTCCATAGATAGTGCGAATGCGAGAATGAGTGTTGCGTAGAGATTCATCAACATAGCCTCGGCTGGGTGATTCCATATACACATAACCCACACCCAACCAATGGTGGTGTCATGTGTCTATGGTCTTGCCAACCGATTCAGAGCTTATTTTTGTTAGACTCTTCAGGCACTCGTACCACGTTTTGTTGAAAACGAGTATGTTGATACGAATTTTCCAAAAATGTTTTGGAACAGGCTACTCCCCAATGACTGAAAGTGACAATACCAGATTTAAAATAAAAGGCAAAAAATATTTAGTTATATATTAAAAGTTGTTATTGATAATGCTTATCATTATTCATCATGATTGAGAAATGAAGCTAATATTAATTATTCGCCTCATTTAAAATATGGGTATCGATGAGGAATAATAATATTATTTATTATTGATAAGGAATTGATAGATTTTTTCTAAATCATCTAGTTTACTTACAGTAATATAGATATTATTTTTTTCAAAGCTTATCATTAAAATACCGTCTTCAGATAGATTCATTGCGTTTATTTTTTCATATTGAAGGAAACGGTTGGCGTAATAAAATCCTTTATTTTTGAAAATAAGTTTAGGTGAGCGAATATAACCTAAATATATTGTAAACAAGATGATAAACAACAGTAAATAGGTGGTTAATTGATTGCCTTGTACGATAACATTATTATAAATGACGATGGAAATCAGAACGATAAATATTAAGGCGTCGATCCGATGTTTTCTTTTTAATTTTATATTTAATAGCGTTTTTCCTTTGAGCTGATTAATAATAAATTCATCATAAATCGCAAAAGCGAACATTAATAAAATCAATATTATCAATATGATATCATTGAAGTTCATTTCAAATCCTTAATTTTTATATAGCTAATGGTTTTTTTAGAATATGTTTGTTCTTGCAATAAAGAAATGGGGGAGGATAACCTCCCCAAATACGAAAATAACGTAGAGAAATCAAACTTAGCCAAGGAAACCAAAACGAAAGCCCACGATTCCCAGAATGAAAAAGCCCATGATGATCCACAGTGGATTGACTTTTTTCCGCAGCAGCCACATACAGCCGAAAGTCAGCAATAGCGGCATCAAACCAGGCATTAATTGGTCAAGGATAGTTTGAACTGTGGTGACTTTTATTACGCCAGTGGTAGGATCGGGTACTTCAGAAACTACCAGCGGAATATTGACTTTAGTCCATTTATTGACTAGCGCGCCCATGACAAACAGGCCAAGAATTGACGCTCCTTCTGTCATTTTTTGCAAGAAGCCGCCGCCCATATCTTTAACGATATCCAAGCCTTTTTTATAGCCGTAAGCCACACCAAGGTAACGGGTGAGCAATCGTACTAAGTTATACAGGAAGAAAAATAGAATTGGCCCCATCATGCTACCACTCATAGCAATTCCGGCACCAAGGGCGGCGAAAACTGGACGCACGGTTCCCCAGAAAATCGGGTCGCCCACGCCAGCCAGTGGCCCCATCAAGCCGACTTTGATCCCGTTGATGGCACCGTCATCAATATTGGCACCATTGGCACGCTGTTCTTCCATTGCCATGGTGACACCAAGGATAGGTGCTGCCACATAAGGATGGGTGTTGAAGAATTCCAGGTGGCGTTTTATGGCTTGTTTTCGTTCCTCAGTATTTTCAGGATAGAGGCGACGAATGGCTGGCACCATTGAGAAGCAAAAACCCAATGCCTGCATACGTTCAAAGTTCCATGAACCCTGAAATAGATTAGAACGGAGAAAAACACCCCGGATATCACTTTGTGTCAGCTTTTTCTGACCTATGTTTGTTGTATCTGACATGTTGTTCATCCTCTTAATCTAATTCGTTATCAAGGTCATTTGAAGTATTGCCGGCAGAAGCGGCTGCTTGTGATTGGTTATATTTAGGGCTAAGTTGGATATACAGGATAGCCATAACAACGCCAATGACACCTAATGCAACAAGGTTGAAATCAGTAAAGGCCGCTGTGACGAAACCAAGGTAGAAAAAGGGCATCAAGTAGCCAGCGCGCATCATATTAATCACCATGGCGTAACCGACAACGACGATCATGCCCCCTGCGATATTCAGGCCACTGGTGACAACCTGTGGAATCGCGTTCAGCATGCTCTGAACTTCAGACGTGCCGACTGATAATGCCACGACTAATGCAGGCAGGGCGATACGCATTGCTTGAAGCGCTAAAGCAAAAATGTGAAGGGCGCTGATTGCACGGAGGTTACCGTTTTCTGCGGCTTTGTCCGCCGCGTGCTGGAAGCCAACGGTCAGGGTACGGACGATAATGGTCAATACTTGTCCTGCCGCCGCCAGAGGAATAGCCAGTGCAATACCTGCACCAACATCTTGCCCACCAGCGATAACCAGAATGGTTGAAATGATGGAAGCTAATGCTGCATCGGGGGCGATTGCTGCACCGATATTCATCCAGCCAAGGGCAATCATCTCGAGTGTACCGCCGATGATGATGCCGGTTTTCATATCACCCAGCACTAAGCCGACTAATGTACAGGCAACCAGCGGACGGTGGAATTGAAATTCATCAAGAATGGAATCCATGCCTGCAATACAGGCAACGATGAATATCAACAAAAGTTGAACAACGGTAATTTCCATTGTTTTTCTCCTGTAACCAAATGGAATTTGGTTAGAATTTCGTTATTGAGTAATGGTTAGTAAAATAGCATCTGTCTTTTTTTAAGCTTTTTTAAGCTTTTTTAAGCAGATCAATCATATTCAAGCGGGTATCACTGGAAACTTTACGAGCTTCAAGTTCTATACCGCGGGAATTTAATTTCTCGAAAGCTTCAATGTCAGCGCTATCAACCGAAATGGCGTTATTGATCTGAGTTTTGCCCTGACGGAAAGCCATACCACCGATATTGATGGATTCAAGCGAAACACCGCCTTCGACAATACGCAGTACATCTGTAGGATTTGTGAACAAGAGCATGACACGCTCACCCGCATATTTAGGGTTGTTGTAAACACGAACACATTTAGCAACGTCTATCACATGAGCGCTGACGCCAGGAGGAGCAACTTGTTTCAGCAAAGTAGAGCGGATGGTATCTTGTGCCACATCATCGCTGACCACAATGATGCGTTTAACATTGGTTTCTTTTGTCCAGCGAGTTGCAACTTGACCGTGAATAAGGCGGTCGTCTATGCGCGCAAGGGCAATTTTCATGTGCCCGCCACCTGAAACGGTAGGTGATGAAGCGGGAGCAATGGTTGGTGCTGCGGGTTTGACTGGTTCTGGTTTTTGGGTTTCTTCAGCTTGTTCTGTTTTAAGGGCCCGGATACCTTCTCTTCCTGTTTCCAGTGCCACAGAAACCAGTTCTTCCATTGATGGATTATCGTCACGGCACATGAAGGCTTCAACCAGCATGGGGACGTTTACGCCAGTGATGATTTCGTAGTTGTTTTTATCAACCACGATACGGTTAGCGGCATTGAATGGGCTACCACCCCAGGTATCCACGAAAAATAAGACACCTTGCTCTGTATTAAGTGATTCCAGTTTCTGGTTGTATTTGTCGAACAATGTATCGGCATTTTCACCGGGTACGAAGTCAATATAAGAAACGTTTTCCTGTTCTCCAATCAACATCTCTGCGGTATGAAGCAGTTGCTCTGCCGCAGCCCCATGTGTGCCAATCATAATGGCTATACTCACTTGTTTTTCCCCTTTCTGTAACAATTGAACTCAGGTCTACTGCAAGCTTACTCTCAATATTTCTAATGTATTGCGCCTCCTATTAATCAATATGATAGTTGCAAACATCATGTCCTATCGAAAATCTATCTCAACTATTTCATTTCTCATGGCTTTATATTTTGTTACATAAGAAAATATATCGTTAGATTATCATTTGAAGCATTTAAGAAAATTGCTATCAGTCAGAAAAATTAAGATGGGCTGTTTTGATAGATGAAAACAAGATTTTCATTTTATTTTTTATTAAATAATGAATTTTAGTTCTTTTTATTTTTGTTTGAATGGTTCATTGAACTGTTTTCGGTAACATTTCATTAATGTTTGTATAAAAAAAATGTGATGTTTAGTGGAGAATAGAGAAAATAATGTACTTAAGTGATCCGTTTCAGCCAAAAAAATATCCCTGCTATGCAGCAGGGATATTTTTCTAGGTAAGGTGTGTGCGCTAATAATGGATAGGAAGACCACTCATCATGGTGTTGATGAACGGCATCTGTGATTAATCACACTGAACTTTAATCGCCAAACCACCGCGTGATGTTTCACGGTATTTCGCATTCATGTCTTTACCTGTTTCGTACATAGTTTCAATGACTTTATCTAGCGAAACGCGTGGTTCGCTGGTACGGCGAAGTGCCATGCGAGACGCATTGATGGCTTTAACTGAAGCAATCGCATTACGCTCGATACATGGAACCTGCACCTGACCCGCAACTGGGTCACAAGTCAGACCGAGGTTATGCTCCATACCAATTTCTGCCGCAATGCAAACTTGCTCAGGGCTCGCACCCAACAATTCAGCAAGACCTGCCGCTGCCATTGAGCAGGCAACCCCAACTTCGCCCTGACAGCCTACTTCTGCACCAGAAATAGACGCGTTCATCTTATACAGGATGCCGATTGCACCAGAGGCAAGGAAATAGCGGATATAAAGATCTGGTGTAACTGGCTCGATGCAGTGGTTGTAATAAGCCAGTACCGCTGGCACGATCCCACATGCACCATTGGTTGGCGCTGTTACAACTCGGCCACCCGCCGCATTTTCTTCATTGACCGCCAATGCAAACATATTGATCAAATCAACCACGTTCATTGGGTCATTGGAAAAATTATTTGATGATGTCAGCATACGGTGCAGAGCTGCGGCACGGCGAGGCACACGCAGTGGGCCTGGCAATAGGCCTTCCGTGTTCAGACCTCGGTCAATACAGGCTTGCATGGTATTCCATACATCGGCAAAGTA
Source organism: Xenorhabdus bovienii SS-2004 (assembly GCF_000027225.1). Classification (NCBI taxonomy): domain Bacteria; kingdom Pseudomonadati; phylum Pseudomonadota; class Gammaproteobacteria; order Enterobacterales; family Morganellaceae; genus Xenorhabdus; species Xenorhabdus bovienii. Next base: position 2,533,918 of record NC_013892.1, on the reverse strand, counting down.
TTCGCCGATTTCTTCTTTACTATGCAAATCCAGCTCGTTTTTCATCATCAAGCCAGAAACAGACAGACCTGTTTTGCTGCAATTCATCAGCAGGTCAGCAGCAGAGCTGAATGGATAAGAAACTGGTTTGGTATCTTGAGAGGGTTTGCCGAAATGTTCTTCATCAACAATAAACCCACCACCGATGGAGTAGTAAGTTTTGCTGTAAATTTTTTCGTCACCTGCGAATGCATGAACCTGCATACCGTTTTCATGTAGTGACAGATTATCGCTGCGGAAGTTCATACCTCCGTCACGAGGAAAATCGACTTCATGTAAACCATTTGCCAGCGGCAAACGTTGAGTTTGCTCAACATCACGAATAAAACCAGGAATTGAATCAATATCAACAGTCGCGGGCATGTTACCTGCCAGCCCCATGATGATGGCGATATCCGTATGGTGACCTTTCCCAGTTAATGAAAGTGAGCCGTAAACATCAACAGCTACACGCGTGATAGAGGACATTACTCCTTGGTTTACAAGATCATCGACAAATTGTTTTCCTGCTTTCATAGGACCAACAGTATGAGAGCTGGATGGGCCAATACCCACCTTAAACATGTCGAAAACGCTAATCACGCCAGACTCCTTTAAGAAGAAAGAGATATAGTTATTTATATTAAAGCGCGCTACTTTACTGTTATTTAGTAGCGTTGATAAAGGAGTTTACAGTTTTTTTTTAATTATAATAGCAATTGATATGAATGTGGCTAAAAAACGCACATTTTGGTGATGCTTTGCGATTATTGTTAGACCGATCTTTGAACTTGTTGTGCCAGCCGATAAATAATAGCCGCAGTTAATCCCCAAATCATTTGTTCACGATACCAATAAAAATAGACCCGGTGCTGTCGATTGCGGATTTTTATATCTAAATGTTGGTAGTGGGGAAGAGTGAGGGCATCAAAAAGTGGAATTTCAAAAATTCTTGCCACTTCTGTTGGATTTGTCCGAAAAGAAAGAGAGGGAGAGACTAACCCGACAACGGGAGTAACACGATAGCCTCCACTGCTGTCTAAGGGGGCTAGCTGCCCCAATACTTGTACTTTGTGATGTGGAATGCTGACTTCTTCTTCTGCTTCACGCAAAGCGGTGGCAATCAGAGAATGATCTTCGGGATCGGTGGCTCCACCAGGGAAAGCGATCTGGCCGGCATGTGAACGCAGGTTTTTAGCGCGCTGGGTTAACAAAAGTGTTGGCTCTGGCTTACAGATGATCGGTAGCAATACAGCAGCATTTCGCTGGTTGCTCGCCAAATTTGCTGGCTGCGCAGGAAGTTGCAATTGAAACCGATGAATGAAGTCAGAAAGCGATGTCATGGTATATGGAGTTCTCCTAATTGAGGTAAAATGCGCCCCAGTTTATCAAATGTTTCCTGATATTCTTTTTCAGCAATGCTATCTGCGACGATACCACCTCCAGCCCAACAGTAAATTTTTCCCTTTTCTGTCAGTAAGGTACGTATGGTGATATTGCTGTCCATTGTACCGCAGAAACTAATGTAGCCAATGGCACCGCAATATCCATGCCGACGATGAGGTTCTAATTCTTCAATGATTTCCATAGCACGAATTTTGGGTGCGCCAGTGATTGAACCACCTGGAAAACAGGCTCGGAGTAAATCGGTGGCATGATATTCATCAGGTAATGTCGCTGTAATGGTACTGACCAGATGATGCACAGCGGGAAAGGGTTCAACGACAAACAATTCAGGAACTTTGACTGAGCCTGGCGTTGCAACCCGTCCGATGTCATTTCTCAATAAGTCAACAATCATCAGATTTTCAGCGCGATCTTTACGGGAGTTAGCCAATTTTTTGGCTTGTAAATGATCTTCTTCCGGATCTTGCAATCGTGGTAATGTTCCCTTAATTGGACGCGTCTGGATTTTCTTATCTTCCAGTAATAAAAAACGTTCAGGCGAAACGCTGATAATGCAGTTTTCAGGCAAACGGATAAAAGCAGAAAAGGGAGCGCGGTTACTATCATTGAGTTGGGTGAAGGCCTGCCATTCATCACCCTGATAGCTGGCATGAAAGCGCTGCGACAGATTGACTTGATAGCAGTCTCCATCACGCAGATAGCGATGAATCTGGGCGATTTTTTCGTGGTATTGCTGAGCAGTCATATTAGATTGCCATTGACTGCTCAGGGAGAAATTTGTTTCCCGGTTTTTTTTCTGCGATTCTAGCCATGCCAGACGATTATCGAGATTGTGATAACCCAGTAATGTTGCTTTCTGTTGGTGATGATCGATGATCAGAGCCCAGTCGTAAATCCCAACGGCCATATCCGGAAAATCCAGTTCATTGGCAGCAATGGCAGGTAATTTTTCAATCTTGCGGCCAAGATCGTATCCCCATAGACCTAATGCACCCCCCTGAAAAGGGTAATCAGGATCGAATTGCGGAGCAATATTGCGAATATGCAGATGCTTTTTCAACAACAAGAATGGATCTTCCTGAGAGAGCGAAACGTCACCATTACAGTTTATTTCTGTTGATTCGTCCCGTGTGATAAGCGTTGTTACTGGTTCGGCAACTAAAATATCAAATCGGTTATGGGGATGTTCAGCCGTTCCAGAATGTAACAACATTGCCCAAGGTGATACTGAGAGAGGAGCAAAATATCGGGTGGCAAGATCAGGAGAATAAGGTAAAAGTCGTTTTTGTAATGCAATCTTCATGATGTAACCAGTGTTGGCGTTGGGTAATTCGAATAAATAACTTATTAACTGGTGGAGATTATCACAGAATCTCACTCCTGACTTGAGATAAAAGCGTCTATTAAAACCTATTGGGTATATAATCCCGCTTGTCGTTAATTGTGAACGTATATTTGAGGTTATGGTCATGTTTTCAGGTATGCCGGCATTATCCCATGAAGAACAGCAAGTTGCAGTAGAAAGGATCCATCAGCTAATTTCAGAAGGTATGAGCAGTGGAGAAGCTATTGCTATTGTTGCTCAAGAGCTGAGGGAGAAACATCAGGGCAAGGAGCAGATTCATATTTTATTTGAGGATGACGAGAAATAACCGCAACGCATTTTTAACAAAACTCACATAATTACTTTCTATTACATGTTAGTTTACCCCAACATTTAATCCATATTCTTTGGGTGGTAATAGGAGGTAATATGAAGTCAAACCAATTTATTCATCGTATTGGTTTATTGGGAACAGGCATTCTGCTTTCCGTTTCATTGACTATTGCGTCAGCCGCTGAAAATGATCACATGGCGAAGTTTGTTTCTTGCAAAAACTTAACCAAAGACCAAATAGCAGCACAGGTCAAACAAGATTTCTTACAAAATCGTATTCATCACTGGGATAAGGACAGGAAACAATTAGGAACGTCAAAGCCCATTGCATGGGTAAATGTCAATGATATGACTGGCGATAGAAATGCGTTACAGGTTCCGCTTATTGTTCGTGGCTCCCAAAGAGACAAAAGTTACAATGTCACAATTGATTGTCAAAAAGATACAATCAATTATAGTGAGGTAAAGTAAATAGTTTGTCATGATATTTTTAAATGTATTCGGGATACTGGGAGTGTATCCCGTTTTATTTAACCAGTGAGAGGTCTTTATGGCGGAACTACGAAAACTCTATCCGGCTTATGACGCGTACCAAACGGGATATCTGGATACTGGAGATGGACATCAGGTTTACTGGGAACTGTGCGGCAATCCAAAAGGTAAACCTGCGGTATTCATTCATGGAGGCCCTGGTGGAGGGAGCGCAAATTATCATCGACAGTTATTTGACCCTGAGTGCTACCATGTCATGTTGTTTGATCAACGTGGTTGTGGGCGCTCCAAACCCCATGCCAGTCTTGAAAACAATACAACATGGCACTTGATTGATGATATTGAGCGCCTGCGTAATTTGATGGGAGTTGATAGCTGGCTGGTTTTTGGCGGTTCATGGGGAACAACTTTGTCTCTGGCTTATGCTCAGAAACATCCGAGTTGTGTATCAGAGCTGGTGTTAAGGGGTATTTTTCTACTTCGTACCCAAGAATTGCATTGGTATTATCAGGACGGTGCTTCCCGTTTTTTCCCAGATAAATGGGAACGCATGATATCTATCCTTTCCGAGGAAGAACGTGAAGATGTAATGGACGCTTACCGTAAACGTCTGATGAGTGATGATCCGGAAGTACAGTTGGAAGCTGCCCGTTTATGGAGCCTTTGGGAAGGTGAGACAGTAACATTATTGCCTTCTGAAAATGTAGATTCATTCTCAGAAGATAAATTTGCTCTGGCATTTGCTCGTATTGAAAATCACTACTTCGTTAATAACGGCTTTATGGATAATACACAGCAGTTATTAGACCATATTGATCTTATCAGGCATGTTCCTGCGGCGATCATTCATGGACGTTATGATATGGTATGTCAGTTACAGAATGCATGGGATCTGGCAAAAGCATGGCCGGAAGCGGAGTTGCATATTGTAGAAGGTGCTGGTCATTCCTTTGACGAAGCAGGTATTTTACACCAATTGATCAAGGCGACTGATAAGTTTGCTGGAAAATAGCAGAGATAACCACCCACTTAAGTGGTGGTTATCTTCTTTGTCCCATCTCTAACGACTTCTGGGTTCATAAGGTAAGCGTGAAAAGTACCTTGATTGCTCGCGGTAATGACTTAATCTCTGCCGGAAATATTCTCTCAAGTGCTGTGGTTGAGATTGTTCAACTGTGTCAGGAATGACAGGCATGTTATAGCGTTCTTTAAATGCAACTCCTGATGCAACTAAATCAACATTGACCTTATCCATTTCATCTTTAGATAACTTGGCTAAGTTATGAACCATCATATCCTCTCTAAAAATTAACACTCATTTTTACGAGATAAAATTAATCGAGACCTCTTTATTTAGCAAGTTGTTTAATTGTGGTAAAAATGACCAACTAAACATTAATAATATTAATTATCATTTCTATTGACTATTTATTTTTTCAATTAGATATTTAATTAAATAAAAGTGATTCTTATTTTCTTATATTTAATGAGATTTATTCTTATTATTTATTTTAAATAAACTCTTAATTATCAATCGATTGAATATTTTTATTTTATTTTTGTTTTATTTATTTTTAATAGGCATAATATGCGGAATTTAATAAGTTACTAGGAGTATGGGTTGATGTTAAAACAAGAAATGGTTAAGAAATTAAATGAGCAATTAAATCTGGAGTTTTATTCTGCCAACCTATATTTGCAAATGAGTGCATGGTGTAGTGACAAAGGATATGAAGGCGCGGCTGCATTTTTGAGAGCCCATTCACAGGAAGAAATGCAGCACATGCAGCGTCTGTTTGATTATTTGGGTGACACGGGAGCAATGCCTGTTCTCGGTGCTATTCAGGCCCCTCCGGTTGAATTTAACTCCATCTCTGATGTATTCAATCAGACCTATAAACATGAAAAATTGATCACAGAAGAGATTAACAAGCTGGCTCATGTAGCGATGATGACACAGGATTACTCTACTTTTAATTTCCTACAGTGGTACGTTGCTGAACAACATGAAGAAGAAAAACTGTTCAAATCCATTCTGGATAAATTGGGTATGGTAGGTGAAAGTGGCAACTCGCTGTTCTTACTGGATAAAGATCTGAAAGGATTGTCTGTACCAGCACATGCCTGATAGATAAGCAAAATAAGTTCATCTGGTTTTTTTACCGTAATTTCCGCTTTTTCGTTTGTTTTTGTGGCAGGAATTACGGTTCTTTTCATTTTTGTCCTCATTTTTGCGTAGTGGTTCACAGGTCATGACTTTGGCCGCAGATTATCGCAGATTAAACCTGTTTTTTGATATAGAATCCCTATTTAGGTATGAAAATTCACCTGTATATTAAAGGGTTATCTATTATGTCCATTCTTAGTCTCCGTTCATTCTGGGCTAAATTATCTGCTCTAGTGGTTCTATTTGTCGGAATGTCTTGTCAACAGGCTTTGGCTCATGCGTATTTGAAAGACCAGACGCCAGCAGAAAACACAACCGTTGAAGCAATTCCACAAGCTATAACTTTGAGCTTTTCAGAGCGTATTGAGCTTGGGTTTAGTAAAGTAAAACTGATTGGCCCAGAAAAGAAAACCGTCAAAACGGGTAAGCTAGAACTTGATCCTGACACTAAGACTAAATTAATTCTGCCAGTTGAAGATAAACTTGTCGCGGGAGAATATAGCGTCGACTGGAGTGTGCTCTCTGTCGATGGACATAAAACAAAAGGCGCTTATAACTTTACTGTAAAATAATGATTTCGCTTGAGGCGTTATACATACTTTGCCGTTTCTTTCATTTTGTGGTAGTCATGCTGATGTTTGGCCTCAGTCTGTTTACTGTCATGCTCGCCTCAGGCCGTTTTTCGGTACTGATGAGAGAACGGTTGAGAGTCGGAGTGTCAATCAGCACTGTGCTGGCCTTAATAACTTCAATAGCCTGGTTTATCATACAGACAGGATTAATGGGAGATGGCTGGCATGATGTTTATCAGTTCGATATTTGGCTAGCCGTGCTGGGAACTGCTTTTGGCAAAGTGTGGAAATGGCAGCTGTTGGTTGCAGCACTTGCTGTTGTGTGCTTGTTCTTTTTTCATACTAAAACTAGAAATTTCTTATTGTTGGCCTGCTCTGTTATTTTGCTGTCAAGCCATGCTTTCATTGGTCATGCTGCAATGCATGAGGGGAATATCGGGTTGTTACTTCAGGCTAACCAGATTGTTCATTTACTGAGTGCTGGTTATTGGTTTGGTGGCCTGTGGCCTTTTTTACTGTGTTTGCAATTCTTGCGGCTGAAGAATACATTGTATTTTAACTTATATCGCGATGGTACATATAGCGGTTATATAGCAGACAAGCTATCTGGTGAAAGCGTAGCTGCAATGCGGAAATTTTCGAATTACGGGCATCTTGCCGTTTTTATGGTGATCACCACGGGTATTGTGAGCAGCATCATTTTAATCCCAGACTGGCCAGTTTTCTGTACCACCATTTCTGAGTATCAATCAATGCTGTGGTTGAAAATTGCCTTGGTTGCTGGCATGGTGCTTCTGGCGCTGATCAATCGTTATATTTTGGTACCCAGGTTAAATCAGAAAAGACGCTATGAATGGTTGACCCTGAATAGCTGGTTGGAGATTATTCTGGGAACATCTGTACTGTTATGCATAGCCATCTTTGCAACGGAACCCCCCGTATGATTCCTGAGTGATGGCTATATAAACACGAAAGTGATCGGTAGAATCAGGCGCATATGTCTATCAGAGGAATGATAATGAAACGAGTATATTGGGTTTTAGCTTTTTTGTTTTTCTCTTTTCAGGGCATTGCCGCATCAATACAAACTGTCAGCAAATTGCAGTTTGGGAAACAATGGGCCTTTAACCGTGAAGAAGTTATGCTTGATTGCCGCTCAGATGGGGCGCTATTTGTGATTAATCCCAGTACATTAATGCAGTACCCGTTGAATGATCGTGCAACACAGCTTATGGTATCCAATAAAGTCATTGCTACATCGTTAAATAAGATCCTTTTAGATGATCCTGAGCATTCCAATCAAAAAATGAGTATTGAGCCATTCCAAAAAGCGGCACTAGCTTTATGTGACAATACACGTGACAAAAAATGACTATAAGTTGATACTGCTAGTGTGAAGCGCGGCTTAGTTACAGTCTGTGAGAGACAAAACTTGGTAAATCATTGCATGTCAACTATGCTTTAAGTGGTAGGTTGTTCTACGTCTCAATGGTAGTTTTTAGCGCAAGGCTTTTTGATAGAGCCATTTTCCATAGGCCGAGTAGAGGAGTATACTCGGCCTTTTTTTATTTTCTTACCATATAGCGCTGGAAATTTTTTCAATAAATTGTTTTTTCTCCTGATATATATTAAGAGAATGGAGATCAAACAACCCTCAGTATATTGATAAGGTGTTTTATCATAATAATATGAACAAGGACACGGATCTGACTGCAAGTCAGGCGAGTTTTTAATATAAATTGTGATATTTACCTGAATTTTATAAGTGAGTACTGGTAAAAATAATTAAAGAAAATTCTAATTCAGGAATACAAACGGTATTCTAGAAGGATGCCTGCCTTGATGATAGGCTATTGTTCAAAGTAGTTTATAGATAGCAGGATGATAACTTTTATGTTAAAATTTTGTACTAATAACGTTAAATAATATGGTCTTTATAATAGGTGCGTATGGATAAGCATAAATTTTATCAGGAGCTATCAGATAGTTTGATGGCTCTATTGTCAGGTGAATATGATTTAATCGCTTCTCTTGCCAATACAAGTGCATTATTAAGTGATTATTTGGATGATGTTAATTGGGTCGGCTTTTATTTGGTGGATGGTAATACTCTAGTTTTAGGACCATTTCAAGGTAAGATCGCTTGTGTCCGTATTCCTATAGGAAAAGGGGTATGTGGAACTGCTGTGGCAAAAAATAGTATTCAGCGCATTTCTGATGTACATGCTTTTCCCGGTCATATAGCTTGTGATACTGCCAGTAACGCTGAAATTGTCCTTCCTTTGGAAATTAATGGGCAAATTATTGGCGTATTGGATATCGACAGCACTGTTTTTGAACGGTTTGATGAAAATGATGAACAGGGCTTGAAAGCGCTTGTTATCAGGCTTTGTAAGCATTTGGGGCAATGCGTTGTGCCAAAATATCTACAACAGAACGTAACTTAACATACGTATAACGTGGCATTTATCAGTAAGGCTATTATAATGTCGCCTGTTCATGCCTGCGCTGGTTGGCAAAACCGTTGTAATCAGGAAATTTCATGGAAACTGAACCTAAGTTGAATAGTAGTAAAGAAGTCATTGCTTTCTTGGCGGAGCGCTTTCCGCTCTGTTTCGCAGCAGAAGGTGAAGCACGTCCTCTAAAGATCGGGATCTTTCAGGATATCGTTGAACGTATTCAGAGTGAAGAATGTTTAAGTAAAACACAACTTCGTTCTGCTTTGCGCTTGTATACATCCAGTTGGCGCTACCTTTATGGTGTTAAAGAAGGTGCCCAGCGTGTTGACCTTGATGGTAATGCGTGTGGTGAGCTGGAAGTGGAGCACATTGAACATGCGCGTCAGCAACTGGCAGAAGCGAAAGCGCGAGTACAGGCTCAACGGGCTGAACAACGTGCCAAGAAACGTGAAACCGAAAACGCATCCGACAAAAAAAGTGAACATCCTGTGAATAAAAAGACGGCACCTCGTCGTCAAGCATCAGGTGATGGTGAAAAACGTTCATCTCGTTCGCAAAATCGTCTGCAACAGTCACGTAAACCAGCAGATAACGTTACAAGAAAAATTGCACAACCAAGAATTTCACAACCTGAGTTAACCTCAGTCACAGACGTATCCTCTTTGAAAGTCGGGCAGACAATCAAAGTAAATGTAGGTAAAAGTTTAATGGATGCTTCTGTACTCGAAATTGCAAAAGATGGTGTAAGAGTGCAATTACCTACTGGTCTGGCAATGATTGTACGCGCAGAACACTTAAAGTTCTGATACGGAGGCCAACTTGGGCATGAACAAACTCATTAATTTGGCTTTCGTTTTAGGTCTATCATTTTCTGGTATAGGGTATGCAAATACTGCTAATGTCATCGGTAGCAGTACCGTTAATGGGAACAATGCGCCTGTTATTGCCCTCAGTCAATTGCCAGATTTAAAACCGGAACAACAACATTCAACCGTGAGTAAGCGGATTGTTTCTCGCTTTCTGCGTTCTCACTACCGCCATTTTTATCTGGATGTTGCTTTTTCAGGGAAAGTCTTTGATCGCTACCTGAACGCATTAGATTATGGCCATAATGTTTTTCTTGCATCAGATATTGCACAGTTTGCTGAACAGAAAGGGCTTTTAGGTAAAGAGCTTGAAAATGGTGATTTAAGGCTGCCTTATGCTCTGTTTAACTTGATGCAGAAGCGCCGTTTCGAACGTTATCAATATGTTCTTTCTCGCTTGGAACAGCCTGTTAATTTAGATGGCAATGATACGTTTGAAACCGAGCGTACTAAGGCTCCGTGGCCGACCAGCGTTGTGGAATTAAATAAACTCTGGGATGCCAAGATTAAATCTGATTGGATAAATCTCAAACTGTCTGGTAAAGATGATAAAGAAATCAAGGAAATACTTACCAAACGTTATCGAACTCATCTAAAACGTCTTAATCAAAGTAAGAGTGAGGACGTTTTTCAAATTATCATGATGGCTTTTGCGCGTGAAATAGATCCTCACACTAGCTATCTTTCACCTAGCAATACAGAACAATTCAATTCAGAAATGAGCCTTTCTCTTGAAGGAATTGGCGCTGTCTTACAATATGATGATGAATATATCGCTATTCGTTCACTGGTTGGGGGAGGCCCCGCAGCGAAAAGCAATTTACTGAAGGATGGGGACAAAATTATTGGGGTCGGGCAAGCCGGGAAGCCAATTGTAGATGTTGTCGGATGGCGTCTGGAAGATGTTGTGACTCTGATAAAAGGACCGAAAGGAAGTAAAGTTCGCCTTGAAATCATACCCAGCACGAAAGGGGCTAAAAATCATATCGTCACGTTAACTCGTGAGAATATTCGCCTTGAAGATAATGCAGTTAAGATGTCAGTAAAAACGGTAGGAAAAGAAAAAATTGGCGTCCTTGATATACCGAGTTTCTATGTTGGCCTGACTAACGATGTGAAAATACAGCTGCAAAAATTGACCAAACAGGGCGTGTCCTCAATTGTAATTGATTTACGGACCAATGGTGGTGGAGCGTTAACTGAAGCTGTATCGCTGTCTGGTTTGTTTATTTCTACTGGTCCGATTGTTCAAATCCGGGATAATACCGGTAGAATAAAACAAGACTCGGATACTGATGAAGCAATATATTATAAAGGCCCTCTAGTCGTTTTAGTGGATGGCAGGAGTGCTTCAGCATCTGAAATTTTCGCTGCTGTTATGCAAGATTACGGCCGGGGCTTAATTGTTGGTGATCCTACTTTTGGTAAAGGCACTGTTCAGAATCATCGTTCTCTAAATCGTATTTATGATCAGATGTTAAAACCTGACTGGCCAGAGATTGGTTCAGTGCAATATACTGTTCAGAAATTTTACCGGGTGAATGGTGGCAGTACTCAGCTTAAAGGTGTAACTCCTGATATCCTTATGCCAACAGCGGAAGAGCCTGCTGATATAGGTGAAAGCCAAGAGGACAATGCGTTACCGTGGGATAGTATTCAGCCGGCATCTTATCCCTTCTCAAAGGTTATTTCAGCGTGGGTGCCGTTACTGACTCAATTGCATAACCAGCGTATTGCCAATGCTCCTGAGTTTAAATATATCAAGCAAGATATTGCTTATTACAAATTAATAAAAGCTCGTAATGGCGTTTATTCTCTGAATTATGCGCAGAGAGAGAAAGAGAATAAGGAGTATGAATCAATCAAGTTGAATCGTATTAATGAGCGATTTAAACGAGAGGATAAAAAACCACTCAAGTCACTTGATGATTTACCGAAAGATTACAAAGGGCCAGATCCCTACTTAGATGAATCGGTACAAATTGCTCTGGATTTGGCACATCAACCAGCCGAAATAACTCTGACGAAGTGATTTTAAAGTTCGTTACAGATAAAAGGCCGACTTGGTAGTCGGCCTTTTTTGTGACACTGTAAAGTTATGTTGATTCTATCGCTTAGCATCTTAAAAAAATTGAATAATATGGAATGAATCTCCATATTTATGGTTTGGCTCTTAGTTGAATTGTTTGATAATTAAAGGAAATAAATTTATATGATGCGAATAGCCTTGTTCCTTCTCACTAACCTCGCGGTCATGGTGGTGTTTGGGATAATACTTTCACTCACAGGAGTTCAGCAAAGTAGTGTAGCTGGTCTCATGATTATGGCTGGTTTGTTTGGTTTTGGTGGCGCGTTCATTTCTCTGTTAATGTCGAAATGGATGGCATTGCGTGCTGTTGGTGGTCAGGTCATTGAAAAACCTTCCAATGAAATGGAATTGTGGTTGATGGAAACTGTTCGCCGTCAGTCAGATCAGGTTAGTATTACCATGCCACAGGTAGCTATTTACAATGCTCCTGATATTAACGCATTTGCGACAGGCGCACGTCGTAACGCTTCGTTAGTTGCTGTCAGTACTGGGTTGCTGAATAACATGAGTCGTGATGAAGCGGAAGCTGTTATTGCTCATGAGATCAGCCATATCGCTAATGGTGACATGGTAACGATGACGCTGTTGCAAGGAATTGTGAACACATTCGTTATTTTTATCTCGCGTATCATCGCACAGGCGGCTTCAAGTTTCCTGTCCAGCAATGATAATGAGAATGAAAGTAGCAGCAACGGTAATCCAATTGTTTATATGGTGCTTTCGATGGTACTGGAGATTGTATTCGGTATTCTGGCAAGCATTATTACCATGTGGTTCTCCCGTTACCGTGAATTTCACGCCGATGCAGGATCAGCGAAACTGGTTGGGCGTGAAAAAATGATTGCTGCGTTGCAACGTCTTAAAACCAGCTATGAGCCTCAAGAAGAGGGTCGTATGATGGCATTCTGTATTAATGGTAAGTCTAAGAGCTTCAGTGAATTATTCTTATCTCATCCTCCATTAGATAAGCGTATTGAAGCCCTTCGTAGTGGTGAATATATAAAGTAATACCATAGTGACCTGCTCTATTATGGTCTGAAGTAAATATTCAGTGAAAAAAGCCGGTATTCATCATGAATGCCGGCTTTTTTATTGCTCTTGTGAGCGAAATTTAGTTTTTTGAGGATATTATGCAACTAATATATAGGTAGTATGAGGGGAGATACAGATAAAAAATGCTCCCTTTGATCATTGATATACACAGGGAGCGGAATTTTATCTGATACAGATTAGGACTGACTTAATCCTACCGTTTCATCTTGCTCTAATATTTCTTTGTTAGTTGTACCCATCAATTGACTAGTGATTGTACCAGCTGTCATTGCACCATTGACGTTTAATGCTGTGCGGCCCATATCGATAATAGGTTCAACAGAAATCAGTAGTGCGACTAAAGTCACAGGTAGCCCCATAGCAGGTAAAACAATCAGTGCTGCGAATGTTGCACCTCCACCAACACCAGCGACACCTGCAGAGCTGATCGTCACAATACCGACGAGAGTCGCAATCCACAGGGGATCGAAAGGGTCAATACCGACGGTTGGGGCAATCATTACCGCTAACATAGCTGGATAAATACCGGCACAGCCATTTTGACCGATAGTCGCACCAAAAGAAGCAGAAAAACTGGCAATGGATTCTGGTATACCAAGGCGACGTGTTTGTGTTTCAACATTCAACGGAATACTGGCAGCACTTGAACGGCTGGTAAATGCAAACGTCAGAGCAGGGCCGGCTTTCTTGAAGAATTTGATCGGGTTGATGCCAGTAAGTGCCAAAAGTCCTCCATGTACGACAAACATCAACCCAAGGGCAATATAGGAAGCAACGACAAAATTGCCCAATTGTGCAATATCGTGAATGTTGGAGCTGGCAACGACTTTAGTCATCAGAGCCATAACGCCGTATGGTGTTAGGCGCATAACCAGCCTGACGAGTTTCATTGCCCATGCTTGCAGGGTATCAATGGCAATAAGAGCTCGCTCACCACGTTCATGGTCATCTTTAAGCATTTGTAATGCAGCGATACCTAGAAACACGGCAAAAATTACAACACCGATAATTGAAGTAGGGCTTGCTCCAGTAAGGTCAGCAAATGGATTTTTAGGAATAAAAGAGAGGATAAGCTGTGGTACACCCAGATCTGAAACTTTGCCGATATAACTTGTTTCAATAGCAGACAGGCGCGCCGTTTCTTGTGTGCCTTGAATTAATCCTGCAGCAGTCAGACCAAACACATTGGCGATAATGATGCCGATTAAAGCCGAAATAGCAGTGGTGAACAACAAGGTTCCAATTGTCAGGAAACTAATTTTTCCTAAAGCGGACGCTTTATGTAAACGTGCGACTGCACTCAGAATAGAAGCGAAAACTAATGGCATAATGACCATTTGCAGTAACTGCACGTAGCCATTGCCGACGATATTGAACCATTTAATTGATTCTTTCACAATGATATTGTGTGCACCATAAATGACGTTCAATGCCAGCCCAAAAACAACACCCATGATTAGGGCAACAACAACTTTTTTGGACAGGCTCCACTTATTTGAGCTCGCTTTTGCTAATACTATAAGTAGTGCTACAAAAACCAGCACATTAATGACGAGTGGTAAATTCATCCCTAGACTCCAAAATTTCTAACTATATGATTTTTTGTATGGTATTTAATCGTACTAGGTTATAACGGAACGTTATACCATTTAATAGAATAAGAAAACATGTTATCAGCATAAGAAAAGCCTTACTTATAATTAAATGGAATTAAATATAATGATTTCTTACTACCTAGTAAAATTGATTATAAATACTTATATTATTATATTTGATTTTCGTCTGATATTTGCTGATTATTGATATAATTTGTGGATTTACACATAGTGATAAAAGTGAAAAAAATAAACATTGTTTATGTTTTTGAGGGTGACCCCATTGAGGAAATGGGGTCATGAACTAATAAGACTATATTTAATCCGCTACTTATATAGACTCTGTAACTTGTCAATTTGCAACTTATCGATTTGTAATTTATCAAAATAGTGGTGGATAAACGAAAAATCAATTTGATGTGGAAGGAGAATGGCAATGACGAGCACCAGCACAGCAATAAATCGCTCCGCTTTTTTGCGTTCCTTTCCTCTAAGAATAGGGATACAGAAACGTATCCTCAGTGGCCATAAGAGTGGGATGCCTGCGGGTGTAAGCATATCAGCAATCAGATGGCTGATATAACCCACAATCATTGCATGAAAAAAGTCAGTTGGAATGGGCCACCCAGACGGTATTTCAGCCTGGAAGAGAATAATTCCTACTCCCAGGGCTAGTAAGCTGTGAGTAAATCCACGATGCCCACATAGTCGGGCAATAGGAATTGATATAAAACGAAATAATCTACCTAACGTTGAACTGGGATGATCAATATCAGGTAACAATGAGGCCAGAAGCACTCCGGGAAGCATATGAAGCCAGTCTCCCTGTGCTATTTCTGGTGTAATTTCTAGCTGGTGAGCCAATATGAGGCTGGCAACTGAAAAAAGGAGATGCCCTTCTGCTGTCATAACGATTTATATTGATTATTTATGCTGATTGCTGTTTATACATACAGTGAGGCAGTATAGAGGGTTTTTCACAAGTATGATAGGGGGTAAATAAGATAAATCTGTTATTTATTAATATAGAACACTAAGATTTAATTGATTTTTACCTAGAGCAGCTAGGATAAAGTACATTATGATGAATATTTGCGCTGCCCTGTAGGGAAAATACAAATCAAAAAATGGCAGCACAGAGCAACTATCAAGTAATGTTTTCTATGGTTAACTCTTCCAGTGAATTTAACTTAATATCAGCCAGTGACCAGCGGGGGTCATCAAAATGGTGGAAGGCCGGAATCACAATAGAGCGCATTCTTGCTGCTTTGGTTGCTACCATACCGTTGAAAAAATCTTCCAGTATAAGGCAATTAATAGGGTTAACCTCAAGTTGGATAGTGATAGTAGCTTCCTTTCCCACTGTTCCACAATCTCCCACTTTTCTTTCAGGTAGTCGCGAAGGGGGTTGATATCTCATCAATGTAGTCGGCAAACGGATGGGTGGGGTGGAGAGATGATTGATAATTTATCAACATAGTCAGATAGTAACTCTGTGTGTTAATATGGATTTTGAGTTTTAGCAATGTACATAGGTAGTTTGATGAATTGTGTACATAACTTACAGAGTGAAGTAAGAGATTGCTAATAACGAATTGAAAATAAACAAATTTTATTTCATGCAAGTGATCTTTCGTGTGGGTCACCACTGTAGATAAGGATTTTAAATGCCTGTAATTACTCTTCCTGACGGTAGTCAACGTCAATTCGAGCATGCTGTTTCTGTAATGGATGTGGCTCGCGATATCGGTGTGGGCTTGGCAAAAGCGTGTATTGCTGGCCGTGTTAATGGCGAATTGGTGGATGCATGTGAATTAATTGAAACCGATGCTAACCTTGCAATTATTACCAGCAAGGATGAAAACGGTCTGGAAATTATTCGCCACTCATGTGCACATTTATTAGGTCATGCAGTTAAGCAGCTATGGCCTGATACGAAAATGGCAATCGGTCCTGTGATTGACAATGGTTTCTATTACGATGTTGATTTGGATCGTTCTTTGACGCAGGAAGATATCGAGTTGCTTGAGAAACGCATGCTGGAGCTTGCCAAGACAGATTATGACGTCATCAAGAAAAAAGTCAGTTGGCAGGAAGCGCGTGAAGCATTCGCAGCTCGTGGCGAAGAATACAAGATCCAGATTCTGGATGAGAATATCAGCCGTGATGATTATCCGGGTCTGTATCACCATGAAGAATATATGGATATGTGCCGTGGGCCACACGTCCCTAATATGCGTTTCTGCCATCACTTCAAATTGCAGAAAATAGCGGGCGCATACTGGCGTGGCAATAGCGACAACAAAATGTTGCAGCGTATTTACGGTACTGCATGGGCAGACAAAAAACAACTCAATGCCTATTTGCAACGCTTAGAAGAAGCTTCAAAACGCGATCACCGTAAAATCGGCAAACAGCTTGATCTGTACCACATGCAGGAAGAAGCGCCGGGCATGGCATTCTGGCATAATGATGGCTGGACAATTTTCCGTGAGCTGGAAACATTTGCCCGAGTTAAGCTGAAAGAGTACCATTATCAGGAAGTGAAAGGCCCATTCATGATGGATCGTATCCTGTGGGAAAAAACAGGTCACTGGGAAAACTACAAAGAACATATGTTCACCACATCATCGGAAAACCGTGAATACTGCGTGAAGCCGATGAACTGCCCAGGACATGTCCAGATTTTTAATCAGGGTCTGAAATCTTATCGTGACCTGCCGTTGCGTATGGCTGAATTTGGTAGCTGTCATCGTAATGAACCGTCAGGGGCATTGCATGGATTGATGCGTGTACGCGGCTTTACTCAGGATGATGCACACATCTTCTGTACTGAAGACCAAATTCATCAAGAAGTTAGCAATTGCATCAAAATGATTTATGACGTGTATAATACATTTGGTTTCGAGAAGGTTGTTGTCAAATTATCGACTCGTCCAGAAAAACGTATTGGCACTGAAAAACAGTGGGATGAAGCAGAAGCTGATCTTGCTGAAGCACTGAAACAAAGCGGTATTGAATTTGAATATCAGCCGGGTGAAGGTGCTTTTTATGGCCCTAAGATCGAATTTACTCTATATGATTGTTTGGATCGTGCGTGGCAATGTGGTACTGTGCAGCTCGATTTTTCATTGCCAGCGCGTTTGAATGCGTCATATGTCGGTGAAAATAACGAACGTAAGGTTCCTGTAATGATCCACCGTGCTGTTCTAGGCTCTCTGGAACGGTTCATTGGTATCCTGACTGAAGAATATGCTGGGTTCTTCCCAACATGGTTGGCACCTCAACAGGTTGTCGTCATGAATATTACTGACGGTCAGGCAGGTTATGTACAGGAATTGGTTAAAAAACTTCAAGATGCTGGCATTCGTGCAAAAGCAGACTTGAGAAATGAGAAGATTGGTTTTAAAATTCGCGAACACACTCTGCGTCGAGTGCCTTACATGCTTGTTTGCGGCGATAAAGAGGTCGAATCAGGAAAAACTTCTGTTCGTACCCGCCGTGGCAAGGATTTAGGTAGCATTAATGTCAGTGAGTTTATAGAAAAATTACTGACAGAAATACGCAGTCGCAATCTTCATCAATTGGAGGAATAAGGTATTAAAGGCGGAAAAAGAATTCAACCGGCGCGCCCAAATCGCATTAATGAAGAGATTCGCGCCTCTGAAGTTCGTTTAACAGGATTAGATGGCGAACAGATTGGTATTGTCAGTCTGAGAGAAGCTCTTGAGAAAGCTGAGGAAGCTGGTGTTGATTTAGTTGAAATCAGCCCAAATGCCGAACCGCCGGTTTGTCGTATCATGGACTACGGCAAGTTCCTCTATGAGAAGAGTAAATCAGTCAAAGAACAGAAAAAGAAACAAAAGGTTATTCAGGTTAAGGAAATCAAATTCCGTCCTGGTACAGATGAAGGCGACTATCAGGTCAAACTACGCAACCTGATTCGTTTTCTGGAAGATGGCGATAAAGCTAAAATCACCCTGCGTTTCCGTGGACGTGAAATGGCGCATCAGCAGATTGGTATCGAAATGCTTAACCGCATTCGTGAAGATCTGAGTGAACTGGCTGTGGTCGAATCTTTCCCATCGAGGATCGAAGGCCGCCAGATGATCATGGTGCTCGCTCCTAAGAAGAAATAGTCAGGCAGTCAAGTAATGGGCTCCAGTCAGTTTTTGGTTGGAGTCTATTCGCCTTACTAATTCGTTGTAATCAACAATGCGAAGTGGAAATTAAAATGCCAAAGATTAAAACAGTACGCGGCGCGGCTAAACGCTTCAAGAAAACTGCCAGTGGTGGTTTCAAGCGTAAGCACGCTAACCTTCGTCACATTCTGACTAAAAAATCAACTAAACGTAAGCGTCATTTACGTCCAAAAGGCATGGTCTCCAAAGGAGATTTGGGCCTGGTTGTTGCTTGTCTGCCATACGCATAAGCAAATTTTTAGATTAGAATTCAGAGACGATAGGAGAAGTATATGGCTCGCGTAAAACGTGGTGTTATTGCCCGTGCACGTCACAAGAAAATTTTAAAACAAGCGAAAGGTTACTACGGTGCCCGTTCGCGCGTTTACCGTGTTGCTTTCCAGGCAGTTATCAAAGCTGGTCAGTACGCTTACCGTGACCGCCGTCAGCGTAAACGTCAATTCCGCCAATTGTGGATTGCACGTATCAACGCTGCTGCACGTCAGAACGGCATGTCTTACAGCCGTTTCATCAATGGCCTGAAAAAGGCTTCGATTGAAATCGACCGTAAGATTCTGGCTGACATCGCTGTATTCGACAAAGTAGCATTTGCTGCTTTGGTTGAAAAAGCGAAGGGCGCTCTGGCATAAGTCAGGTTAGAAGAGGGAGCAAGCTCCCTCTTTTACTTTCCCCCAAAATATGGCTTACTATTGATTGGGTTAATAAGGACATAATGGAGAGAATGGCAATGATGAAATTAGCTTTTTTTCGTTTCTTTTTTTACTTTAGCGCCTGAAATCGGGGGGCTTTGAGCGTAAGAAAAGAAACGAAAAAAAGCGCTTGAGCCTCCAATGTGGAGGCTTTTTTATTTTTATGACCTCACTAATAGCTATTTGGGGCATAGTCGATAACAACTACTAAAGGGCCATCTGGCCGAAGGAAGAGGAAAACGATGTCACATCTTACTGAGCTGGTTGCAAAGGCAGAAGCAGCCGTAGAGGAAGCCCAGGATGTTGCCGCGTTGGATTTGGTGCGAGTTGAATACCTGGGAAAAAAAGGCCATTTAACCCTCCAGATGTCATCGCTGCGTGACTTACCAGCCGACGAACGTCCAGCGGCAGGGGCTGTTATTAATCAGGCAAAACAGGAAGTGCAGGAAGCATTGAATGCTCGCAAGGCTAAACTGGAAGCTGATGTTCTGAATGCACGTTTGGCAGCAGAAAAAATCGATATTTCATTGCCTGGCCGTCGTATGGAAAATGGTGGATTACATCCTGTTACCCGCACGATTGAACGTATTGAAACTTTCTTTGGCGAATTGGGTTTTTCTGTTGAATCTGGCCCAGAAATCGAAGATGACTATCATAACTTCGATGCCCTGAATATTCCGGCACATCACCCTGCTCGTGCTGATCATGATACATTCTGGTTTGATGCAACGCGCTTGCTGCGTACACAAACTTCAGGAGTACAGATCCGTACTATGAAAGAACGCCAGCCGCCGATCCGTATCATTGCACCAGGTCGCGTATACCGAAATGATTATGACCAGACACATACTCCAATGTTCCATCAGGTAGAAGGGCTGATTGTTGATAAAGATATCAGCTTTACTAATCTGAAAGGTACATTACATGACTTTTTGAATAACTTTTTCGAAGAAGAGATGCAAGTTCGTTTCCGTCCTTCCTATTTCCCATTTACGGAACCTTCCGCAGAAGTCGATGTGATGGGTAAAAATGGTAAGTGGCTGGAAATATTGGGTTGCGGCATGGTACATCCAAATGTATTGCGCAGTGTTGGTATCGACCCTGAAATCTATTCTGGTTTTGCTTTTGGTATGGGGATGGAACGCTTAACTATGTTGCGTTACGGCGTCACAGATTTACGTGCTTTCTTCGAAAACGACTTGCGTTTCCTCAAACAATTTAAATAAGGCAGGAATATCTCATGAAATTCAGTGAACTCTGGTTACGCGAGTGGACTAACCCTGCCATCAGCAGTGAAGCATTGTCTGATCAAATCACCATGGCAGGTTTAGAAGTTGATGGTGTTGAAAAAGTGGCAGGTCAATTTCACGGTGTTGTTGTGGGTGAAGTCGTTGAATGTGGCCAACATCCAAACGCAGATAAATTGCGTGTCACAAAAGTTAATGTAGGTGGCGATCGCCTGCTGGATATTGTTTGTGGAGCACCAAATTGCCGTCAGGGACTACGTGTCGCCGTTGCTACAGTGGGCGCGGTATTACCGGGTGATTTCAAGATTAAAGCTGCGAAATTGCGCGGAGAGCCATCAGAAGGGATGCTTTGTTCTTTCTCTGAACTGGGTATTGCAGATGATCATGATGGCATTATTGAACTGCCTGCGGATGCACCGATTGGTATTGATCTGCGAGATTATATCAAATTGAATGATAGTGCCATTGAAATCAGCATTACACCTAACCGTGCAGATTGTTTAAGCATCATGGGAGTTGCTCGTGACGTTGCTGTTATCAATAAACTGTCAATGACAGAGCCACAGATCGAGGCTGTAAAACTCACTACAGAAGCCACATTCCCTATCCGTGTCGACGCACCAGAAGCCTGCCCACGCTACTTGGGGCGCGTTATCAAGAATGTAAACGTCAAGGCTACAACACCACTGTGGATGCGTGAAAAACTGCGTCGTGGTGGTATTCGTTCTATTGACCCAATTGTTGATGTTACTAATTATGTACTGTTAGAGTTGGGACAACCACTGCATGCATTCGATTTGGAACGCTTAAGTGGCTCAATTATTGTTCGTCTGGCTGAGCAGGGTGAAAAATTAACACTGCTAGATGGTAACGAAATAGAACTTTCTGCTGATACACTCGTTATTGCTGATGAAAAGCAAGCCCTTGCAATGGCAGGAATTTTTGGCGGTCAGTATTCTGGTGTGAATTCTGAAACACAGCATATTTTACTGGAGTGTGCTTTCTTTGCACCATTAGCGATTACAGGTCGTGCTCGTTGTTATGGCCTGCATACTGATGCTTCCCATCGTTTTGAACGTGGCGTAGATCCACAACTTCAGCATAAAGCGATGGAATATGCCACCCAATTGCTGATTGCCATTTGTGGTGGGGAAGCCGGAGAAATCATTGATGTTACCAGTGGTTCTTATTTGCCAAAATCGGCGACTATTACTCTGAATCGCAAGAAATTGGATCGCCTGATTGGTCATCATATCGTTGATGACGAAGTCACGGATATTCTGACACGTTTAGGCTGTCAGGTGACAGTGCAGAGCAATAGCTGGCAGGCTGTTGTACCTAGCTGGCGTTTTGATATGCAGATTGAAGAAGATCTGGTTGAAGAAATTGCACGTATTTACGGTTACAATAACATACCAGACGTGCCTGTGCGCGCTGATCTTGTGATGACTGCACACCGTGAAGCTAATCTGCCATTGAAACGCGTCAAAACGATGCTGGTGGATAAAGGTTATCAAGAAGCGATTACCTACAGTTTTGTTGATCCAAAGATTCAGCAATATTTGCATCCGCAGGAAGAAGCATTAATCCTGCCAAATCCGATTTCGGCTGACATGTCGGCTATGCGCTTGTCATTGTTGACAGGATTATTGACCACTGTTGTTTATAACCAGAACCGTCAGCAGAACCGTATCCGCTTATTTGAAACTGGCTTGCGTTTTGTGCCTGATGAAAATGCTGAACATGGTATTCGTCAGGAATTGATGCTTGGTGGTGTGATAGCAGGAAATCGTTTTGAAGAACACTGGATGCTTGAAAAACAAGCAGTTGACTTCTTTGATCTTAAGGGCGATTTAGAATCCGTTTTAGAATTGACTGGTATGCTATCTAGCATTTCATTTAGGGCGGAGGAACATCCTGCTTTACACCCTGGACAAAGCGCTGGGATTTATCTGGAAAATAATTATATTGGTTATATAGGTGTTGTTCATCCAGAATTGGAGCGCAAATTTGACTTAAATGGTCGTACCGTGATATTCGAATTATTGTGGGCCAGTCTGGTGGACCGCGTGATTCCTGAAATGAAGGAAGTTTCTCGCTTCCCATCCAATCGCCGTGATATCGCCATAGTTGTGCCTGAAAATGTAGCCGCAGAAGATGTTCTTGCTGAATGTAAGAAAGTTGGCGTAAATCATATAGTTGGCATAAACTTATTTGACGTGTATTGTGGTAAAGGTGTCGCGGAAGGCCACAAGAGCCTTGCTATTAGCTTAATCTTGCAGGATACCGTGCGTACACTGGAAGAAAAAGAGATTGCTGCGACCGTCAACAAATGCGTTGCTGCATTAGAACAGCGATTCAAAGCATCCTTGAGGGACTGAACTTATGGCGCTTACTAAAGCTGAAATGTCAGAAAATCTGTTTGAGAAACTGGGTATTAGCAAACGTGATGCTAAGGATCTAGTGGAAATATTCTTTGAAGAAGTGCGTCATTCTTTAGAGAATGGGGAGCAGGTTAAATTATCTGGATTTGGCAACTTTGATTTACGAGACAAAAATCAACGTCCAGGTCGTAATCCGAAGACGGGTGAAGATATTCCAATTACGGCCCGCCGTGTTGTCACGTTTCGCCCAGGTCAAAAGTTGAAAAATCGGGTGGAAAAAGCTTTACCAAAAGAATAAAACATATAAAAAAGGCCGCATTTTTGTGCGGTCTTTTTCTTACCTTTAATATCCTGTTGTATACAGTGGGATACATTTCTTTTTTCTGGTGCCGCCAATGCACTCTGTTTATGAATTAATCACTCTCCAGAAAAAACGTGACTATCGTGTGATAGCACTCCTATCCATCTTATTTATTATGTTATTTATTTTGTCATTGTGTGCAGGAGAATTATGGTTCTGGCCTGATCAATGGCTGTCTGACTCGGCCCGATTATTTATCTGGCAATTGAGGTTGCCCAGAGCGATTGCGGTGATAGTGGTTGGTGCGAGTTTGGCTGTGTCCGGCGCTGTCATGCAGGCGTTATTTGAAAACCCGCTGGCAGAGCCGGGATTATTGGGGATCAGTAATGGCGCTGGAGTTGTTGTGGTATGTCTGATCCTTGTCTTTCATGGCATTGCTCCATTGTGGTTATTAAGTATTGGTGCGGTTCTTGGGGCGTTCGCTATGACTGCTATTTTGTTGGGCTTTTCCAGAAAACATCAAGTGACGAATACACGGTTGCTATTGATTGGCGTCGCCTTCGGAGTGATGTTTGGCGCTATGATGACATGGATGGTTTACTTCAGTACCAGTCTGGATTTACGTCAGTTGATGTATTGGATGATGGGTAGCTTCAGCGGTATTGACTGGCGCCAGAAATGGTTGGTTATTGCACTGGTTCCCGCTATTTTCTGGCTGAGTCAACAAGGGAAAGTCCTTAATTACCTATCGCTTGGTGAGTTACAGGCTCAACAGCTGGGAATATCACATAATAAGTGGCGTAATTTATTTATATCGATAGTTGGATTGTTGGTTGGTTTGAGCGTTGCTTTGGCAGGGGCGATTAGTTTCATTGGTTTGGTGATTCCACATATCTTAAGGTTAACTGGTCTGACAGATCATAAGACCTTGCTTCCCGCTTGTGCGCTGGCGGGAAGTAGTGGTTTATTATTGGCAGATCTATTTTCCCGCTTGTCATTATCCCATGCGGAAGTGCCGATTGGAGTGGTCACAGTAACCTTGGGAGCACCAATTTTTATATGGCTACTATTAAAAACACATCATAGATAAATATATTCGATGAGTGTCATGGGAGAAACAAAATGACCTGTCAACCGATTTTAGAATTGAATAATATTACGGTTGACAAGAGACTGACCACATTGTCTGAATCTGTTATAGCAAAAGAGCAAATTCATCTGGTCGGGCTGAATGGTTCAGGGAAAAGCACGCTGCTTTCAGCAATTGCAGGAATTTTACCTTACAGTGGCAAGATTCATCTGAACGGCAGAAACCTGCGTGATTATCGACAGTACGAGTTGGCGAAATATCGGGCATGGTTTTCTCAATCAGTTTCTGTTCCTATCATGCCAGTTTACCAGTATCTGGATATGTATCGTCCTGATTCAGCGCCATTGGATCAGAGTGAAAGTGTGTTATATGAACTTTGTCGGCAGCTAAAACTCACTTCATTGCTGTCTTCTTCAATTGGGCAGCTATCAGGAGGTGAATGGCAGCGTGTCAGGCTGGCAGGAGTCTTTTTGCAGATATGGCCAGAGTTGAATCCGAATGGAAAATTATTACTCCTTGATGAACCGACAAACAACCTCGATATTACACAGCAAACAGTTTTGGATCAGTTAATCAAACAATTTTGTTCACTGGGCGGCTCGGTCTTAATGAGCAGCCATGATCTTAATCACACTTATGAACAAGCTACCAGTGTATGGTTATTGTCGCATGGAAAATTGTTAGTATCTGGAATACCACAAAATGTTATGACTAATCAAAATTTATCAGAAATTTTTGAAGTAAATATTAGACATATCCAAAATACCAGCTATAAACTATGGAGGGTTGATCATCTTTAAATTTCTATTAGTAAATATTGTCTTAATTTATTGCTTTTAATCTCTTTTTAGTATTGTGATTGACCCTGATTTTGTCTATCCGTTGATGTTTCGTTGAACAAACGTCATTTAAAATTTTTGGGAATTATAAAACGAATCAGGCTACGCAAAGCGATTATGGATAATTTTCTGCCATTCTCTCGTCCAGCAATTGGACATGAAGAGATAGAAGCAATAGAACAGGTTTTACGTTCAGGTTGGATTACGACAGGGCCACAAAACCACCAGTTAGAGCAGGATTTTTCTCGTATGTTTGGTTGCAGACACGCGATTGCATTATGTTCTGCTACGGCGGGGATGCATTTGGTTCTGCTGGCATTGGGCATCGGCCCAGGTGATGAAGTTATCACCCCTTCCCAGACTTGGGTTTCCACTATCAACATGATTTGTCTTCTGGGCGCAGAGCCTGTTATGGTCGATGTTGACCGTGATACGCTGATGGTCAGTGCGGAAACAGTCAGAAAAGCGATTACACCAAACACTAAAGCTATTATACCTGTCCATTATGCGGGAGCACCTTGTGATCTTGATGCCCTGCGTATTGTTGCTGACGAAGCTAATATCCCTCTGATTGAAGATGCTGCTCATGCTGTAGGAACCCGTTATAAAAATGAGTGGGTGGGAGAGCGAGGAACAGCAATCTTCTCTTTTCATGCCATTAAAAACATGACATGCGCTGAAGGCGGCATGTTCGTTACGGATAATGACGAGCTTGCACAACGGGTTCGCTGCCTAAAATTTCATGGATTGGCTGTCGATGCATTTGATCGGCAGCTTCAGGGCAGGAAACCTCAGGCAGAAGTCATTGAGCCCGGTTTTAAATATAATTTATCAGACATCCATGCGGCGATGGCGGTTGTACAGTTAGGCAAACTGGAATCCATGAATGCCCGTCGCGGGGAGTTAGTAGCTCGGTATGCTGCTGCTCTGAGCAATTCACCGTTACAAATGTTGAGTGTTCCTGAATATGAACACGGGCATACCCATCATTTATTCATGGTGCGTGTTGACCAAGATGTCTGTGGTATTGATCGCGATACTTTTATGGCACGTTTAAAAGAAAGAAATATTGGTACAGGCTTGCATTTCAGGGCTGCACATACACAAAAATATTATCGGGAACGTTTTCCGATGCTGTCTTTGCCTGCATCGGAGTGGAACTCGGCAACACTTTGCTCGTTGCCACTTTTTCCAGATATGAATAATGACGATGTAGATCGTGTCGTGAATTCAATCACTGAAATTCTTTCGGAGCATAGAAATAGTGACATTTGAAAAAATTAAGAAAGTCTCGGTTGTTATTCCAGTTTATAACGAAGAAGAAAGTCTACCCCAATTATTGGAAAGAACGATCGCTGCGTGCCAACAACTTGAGCAGAAATATGAATTAATTCTGGTGGATGATGGCAGCCGTGACAGCTCTGCCGATATTTTAACTCAGGCGGCGGAAACTCCCGAAAATCACGTTATTGCTATTTTACTTAACCGTAATTATGGGCAACATTCTGCAATCATGGCGGGATTTCATCAGGCTGATGGTGATCTTGTCATCACACTTGATGCAGACTTGCAGAATCCACCAGAAGAGATCCCCCGTCTGGTGAAAACGGCAGAAGAAGGATATGACGTTGTGGGAACACGTCGTGCCAATCGTCAGGATTCTTGGTTCCGTAAAACTGCGTCCAAAATAATTAATGTGATGATAACTAAGGCTACAGGCCGTTCGATGGGTGATTACGGCTGCATGCTGCGCGCTTATCGCCGTCATATCGTACATGCGATGCTGCAATGCCATGAACGCAGTACATTTATTCCCATTCTCGCTAACACATTTGCCCGTAGAACGACTGAAATTGATGTAACTCATGCAGAACGTGAGTTTGGGGATTCTAAGTACAGTTTCATGAAGCTGATCAATCTGATGTATGACCTGTTGACCTGCCTGACAACCGCACCACTACGGTTATTGAGTGTTGTGGGAAGCATTATTGCTGTGACAGGTTTTCTGCTGGCGGTATTACTGATCACTTTGCGCCTCATTTTCGGATCAATATGGGCTGCTGAAGGTGTATTTACTCTATTTGCCATCCTTTTCATGTTCATTGGTGCACAATTCGTTGCGATGGGATTGCTCGGTGAATACGTTGGCCGAATATATAACGATGTTCGCGCCCGCCCGCGTTATTTTATTCAAAAAGTAGTCGGAGTTAGAAAGATCAACGACAATCAGGAAAAAAGCTAATGAAAGCAGTAATTTTTGCCTATCATGATATTGGTTGTGTCGGACTTAATGCGCTGGTTAAAGCAGGCTTTGACATTCAGGCTGTATTTACACACACTGATGACCCGAATGAAAACCATTTTTTCTCTTCTGTTGCACGCATTGGTGCCGATTTGGGATTGCCTGTATTTGCGCCAGAAAATGTAAATCATCCGCTTTGGATTGAGCGCATCCGTGAGATGAAGCCGGATGTTATCTTTTCTTTTTATTATCGCAACATGCTTAGTCAGGATCTTTTATCTTTAGCAGAAAAAGGTGCGTTTAACCTGCACGGTTCATTATTGCCGAAATATCGTGGTCGTGCTCCCGTTAACTGGGCGGTGTTAAATGGTGAAACCGAGACAGGCGTGACACTGCATAGAATGGTGATGAAGCCGGATGCAGGAGATATCGTTGCACAGCAGGCTGTACTGATTGGTGAAACCGATACTTCACTGGACGTGCATGGCAAAATCCGTGAGGCAGCCGTTGAATTACTGGATAGTATCTTACCTCAAATAAAATCAAGTCATTATTTATCCATCCCACAGGACGAAAATCAGGCCACTTATTTTGGTCGTCGTACGGCTGAAGATGGCGAAATTGATTGGCATAAATCTGCTAAAGAGATTAATAACCTGGTTAGGGCGGTAACTGAGCCATATCCTGGGGCATTTACGTTCCTTGGCGAGCGTAAAAT
Source organism: Xenorhabdus bovienii SS-2004 (assembly GCF_000027225.1). Classification (NCBI taxonomy): domain Bacteria; kingdom Pseudomonadati; phylum Pseudomonadota; class Gammaproteobacteria; order Enterobacterales; family Morganellaceae; genus Xenorhabdus; species Xenorhabdus bovienii. Next base: position 2,505,831 of record NC_013892.1, on the reverse strand, counting down.
TACGGTTTGGCGTTCGCGTCCACTCATTCAGGTTCATGACAAACTTCCAGGAACGGTGCTTTCTACTACTCCATTTGTCATTGCCTGTGGAGAAGGTGCACTGGAAATTACCAGTGGCCAGGGCGAATCCGGTCTTTATGTTCAAGGAAGCCGACTGGTGCTGGAAATGGGCATTGTGACAGATGTTCGAGTCGGCTCGAAAGCAACCGCACAAATTAGTCGTCGTAAGCGTGTGCTGATTCTGGGAGTTAATGGATTTATCGGCAATCACCTGACGGAACGTTTGTTAGACGATGAAAAGTATGACATCTATGGGATGGATATTGGGTCTTCTGCCATTGAGCGGTTTATCGGCAATCCCCGTTTTCATTTTATTGAAGGAGATGTCAGTATCCATACAGAATGGATTGAATATCACATTAAAAAATGTGATGTCATTCTTCCATTAGTGGCGATTGCAACACCTATTGAATATACCCGCAATCCACTCCGTGTCTTTGAACTGGATTTTGAAGAGAATCTGAAAATTGTTCGCTATTGTGTGAAATACAATAAACGCATTATTTTCCCGTCAACATCTGAAGTCTATGGCATGTGTGACGACAAGGAATTTGATGAAGATACTTCGCGCCTGATTGTCGGGCCAATCAATAAACAACGCTGGATCTATTCAGTATCCAAACAGTTACTTGACCGGGTTATTTGGGCATACGGTGTAAAAGAAGGTTTGAAATTCACTTTATTCCGTCCATTTAACTGGATGGGGCCAAGATTGGATAACCTGAATTCGGCGCGTATTGGTAGCTCAAGAGCGATCACTCAGTTGATTTTGAATCTGGTAGAAGGCTCACCGATCAAATTGGTTGATGGAGGAGAACAGAAACGTTGTTTCACTGATATCAATGACGGAATTGAAGCTCTGTTCAGAATCATCGAAAACCGTGATGGACTGTGTGACGGGCAAATTATTAATATCGGTAACCCAACCAACGAGGCCAGCATTCGCCAACTCGCTGAAATGTTACTGGAGAGCTTTGAAAAACATGAATTGCGCGGAAATTTCCCTCCGTTTGCCGGATTCAAAAAGATCGAAAGCAGTAGCTACTATGGTCAGGGCTATCAAGATGTTGAACATCGTAAACCCAGCATCAAGAATGCGGAGCGTCTGCTGGGATGGAAACCAACCATTGATATGAAACAAACCATTGATGAAACGCTAGATTTCTTCTTGTGTGGGGAAGTTGAAGAATTAACCAGGGAAGACTAAAACTGTTGGAAATAATGCGATGAAGAAAGTTGGTTTGAGAATTGATGTGGATACTTATCAAGGCACAAAGGAAGGTGTACCCCAATTGCTTGAAATTTTGCAGCGACACCACATTCAGGCCAGCTTTTTCTTCAGTGTAGGGCCGGATAACATGGGGCGCCATTTGTGGCGCCTACTGCGACCAAAATTTCTTTGGAAAATGTTGAGATCAAATGCTGTGTCCCTTTATGGTTTGGATATCTTACTGGCGGGTACGGCGTGGCCAGGGAAGAAGATCGCAAAAAATTTAGGGTATTTGATGAAACAGGCAGTGGATGCTGGTCATGAAATTGGTCTGCATGCATGGGATCATCAAGGCTGGCAAGCCAAAGTAGAGCGCTGGTCAGAAGCTGAATTAGCAGAGCAGGTGCAGCTAGGTATTGATGCATTGAAAAAAGCAACAGGGCAAGCGATTACGTGCTCGGCAGTTGCAGGATGGCGGGCGGATGAACGCGTACTGACGGTTAAACAGAGATTTGGTTTTGATTACAATAGTGATTGTCGTGGAACACATCCATTCAGGCCACTATTACCTGATGGAACCATTGGCACTGTGCAAATCCCTGTCACATTACCGACCTATGATGAAGTTGTTGGAACACAGGTCAGCGATGCAGATTTCAATCGCTTTATCCTTGACGCAATGAAAAATGATCTTGGTGTTTCTGTTTATACTATTCATACAGAAGTTGAGGGCATGTCGAAGTCTCCACAGTTTGAAACCTTACTGAATATGCTCCATCAGCAAGATATTCAGTTTTGTAAATTAAGTCATTTACTACCTGAAAATAGAGAAACGCTTCCTATTGGGAAAATTGTTCGTTCAGATTTTCCTGGTCGTGAAGGCTGGTTAGGTTGTCAACAAAAGGTATAACGCAAACATGTTGAATAGTTGGGCAAGTAGAGTTGGAGCCTTTTTGATGGCTCTTTTTTTTATTCTTACTTATTTATTACCCCTGAATGGCCGCCTTTTGTGGCAGCCGGATGAAACTCGATATGCTGAAATCAGCCGGGAAATGTTACAACGCGGAGATTGGATTGTTCCTTATTTCTTCGATATCCGCTATTTTGAGAAACCGGTAGCAGGTTATTGGTTTAATAATATTAGCCAATGGATTTTTGGAGACAACAACTTCGCCGTTCGTTTTGGCTCAGTGTTCAGTACCTTACTCAGCGCATTTCTTCTTTATCTATTAGCGATGATGATGTGGAAAAACCGTCAGATTGCCTTTGTTTCCAGTCTGATTTACATCTCCATGTTTATTGTTTTTTCTATTGGCTCTTATAGCGTTCTTGACCCCATGTTCTCTTTATGGGTCACTGCGGGGATTGTCAGCTGCTATTGGGCACTTAAAGCTGGCAGTACTCGTGAGCGAATGCTGGCATGGTCTGCCTTAGGGCTGGCTTGTGGCATGGCGTTTATGACTAAAGGCTTTTTAGCATTAGCCTTGCCCGTCATTTCCATGATACCTATCACGATATACCAGAAACGTTTTTGGGAAATGGTTCGCTTTGGGCCACTTGCTGTTATTTTCGCTATTTTGATTAGTTTGCCGTGGGTGATTGCGATTGCCCTGCGGGAACCTGATTATTGGCATTATTTTTTCTGGGTAGAGCATATACAACGTTTTGCATCAGATAAGGCACAGCATATTGCACCGATGTGGTATTACCTGCCAATACTGGTGTTGGGTGTACTTCCTTGGCTTGGATTATTGCCTGGTTCCTTGATGAAAAGCTGGAAAGAGAAAAAAAGCCATCCAGAAATGTTTTTCTTGCTTTGTTGGTTCATCATTCCATTCGTCTTTTTTAGTATTGCAAAAGGAAAATTGCCGACTTACGTTTTGCCATTTATCGGGCCCTTGGCACTGATGATGGCAAAATACAGTATTGATTGTGTCAGTAATGGCAAGATGAAAGCGCTGAAAATAAATGGGTTGGTGAATGTTCTCTTTGGCATTATTGCGATATTGGTGTTGCTCGTTATGCAGACACTCTTAAATCGCCCCTTTTATCAACCCAGCGAATGGTCAAAATGGCTATTGGGAACGGTGGCTTTTGGTGCCTGGGGAATCATCGGTTACCTGTGTTTCATTCATAATGGTAAACGTTGGTTGTGGGCAGCCGCCTGTTCATTGGTACTCAGTTTGTCATTTAGTAGCACATTGCCCAACAGGACTATCGATTCTAAATTACCTCAGAATTTCATTAGGCAAAATGTGCAAGAACTGACTGACAGTAAATATATTTTATCTGAGGCAGTAGGCTTGGGAGCTGCAGTAGCATGGGAATTAAAACGCAGTGACATTTACATGTTTGATCGCACAGGCGAGTTAGAATACGGTCTTGCCTATCCTGACAGCCAATACCGATATGTAGCACAAGAAAAATTCCCTGCGTGGCTGGAGAAAGCGCGTAAAGAAGGTCAAGTAGCGATTGTTTTCCTATTGTCTTCAAAAGGAGGTCTTCCTGAGTTGCCTAAACCTGATCTTGTGCGCCGTAGTGACCGTTTTGTTCTTGTGATTTATAAAAAACAATCATGACCAGCAATTTAGCATTATTGATATTAGTTAGCCTGCTGACCTGTGCCGGACAGCTATGCCAGAAACAAGCCGTCACCTGTTGGCAGAAAACAGATACCCACCATAAGGGGGTATCTGTGGCGATCTGGCTGACGGGTGCTATTCTTTTGTTGGGGATAGGGATGATATTCTGGCTGCGACTGCTGCAATATTTGCCACTGAGTATTGCATATCCCATGCTTAGTATTAATTTTGTCGTAGTAACTCTGGTCGGGCAATTCCTGTATCAGGAAAAAGTGGGGCTAAAACACTGGATAGGCGTTTTTGCGATTATGTTCGGAATTTTATTGATGAGTCTAAATCAATGAGAGGTTATCTTTGGGGACTAACGAGTGTGCTATTGATCACTGTGGCACAACTATTGTTAAAATGGGGAGCTGCTCGTTTACCTGAGCTTTCGTTATCAACATATTGGTTGGATATAGATTGGATTTGGGCACATCATAATCCTTTGTTGATGGTTATGGCAGGATTGGCAGGTTATGCATTATCCATGTTATGTTGGCTTTTTGTTCTGCAATACCTGCCATTGAATAAAGCTTATCCGATGATCAGTTTGAGCTACGTTTTTGTTTATTTAATGGCAGCTTTATTGCCTTGGTTTAATGAAACCCTCTCATGGTTGAAAACGGCTGGAGTTCTTTTTATTTTATTGGGAGTCTGGCTTATTAGCCGACCAGATGCCAAATGATCTCATTAATGGTCGTGATTCTAATGGTTAGATATTGTGATAAACTTCACCTCCAAATCCGAAGAGATGCACGATAAAGTGATAGGAACGTTCATTGAGCGTAACTACTCTATTTCATAAGAAATCTAACTATTGGGTTCATGACCGTCTGTTAGGGGTAATGTTAGTGAGCTAAGGCCACTTCGCTATAGATAGCCAACCACCACCTTCGGGTGATTTTTTGCTATATGGAGGGCAGACAACACCCTCCGTAGGTAAGGTGAATCATTTAGTCGGGTCGGTAAACTAATTGACGTATTTGATAGTAAAGTCCGGGAATGAGTTTACGAACTGAATTTTGTAATCAGGGGATGAATTTACCATTTTCCATTTACCCGGCGAGTTAGCGGAACTGGTGACGATTTTGACTTTCAGGTCAGGTGACGAGCTAACGACCTTAACCTTATAGTCCGCACCAGAGCTAACAACTTTAATGTTCCCATAAATTTTAGACACATCGACTTTGGTTTTAGCACAAGCACCAAACGAAAGTAATGCGGCTAACAGGATCGCTAATTTTTTCATATGAACTCCTGTGATTAGCAATTAGCAAATTCATTATAGATGATTCAAATAATGACAGCCCAATAGTACACCGGGTTATTTGTTTGGGGAATGAAATGGAAGAGAAAAAAAAAGGGGCAATAAATTCAATATATTGCTCTTCATTTTTATAATAAAAGTGACCAGCAACTTGTATTTGCATCTGAATTTTTTGTTTGTTGTAGGGATTGACAAGGACATCACTTCACTTGGCGCTGCCAAAAAGGCAATACAGGAAATTGCGGGGTAATCATGCCTAATCTCAAAGATCTATCCAACCAACTGGCACTGATACGAAAACAAATTCCGTTCGCTATGGCTCAGGTACTGACCAGCGTTGCGCATGATGATGTATGGCAACGTAAGAAATCCAAATCGAAGAAGAGTAAGCGCCGCCGGTTTGGTGATGCTCTGCCAGTCGAGCCAATACTCAGTTATCAGGAACGGGCGCAACAAATGGCTCAATCGTTGATGCCTGCTGCTATCAGTCAGGCATTGAGCGAGGCGATACAAACAGCTAAATAGTTTACGTCACTTATTTTTCGGTAGATAGGCAGAGATATCGCAACTTTGATGCATACGGATTTCAGCAAAGGAAAGTAATTTAGCTCCTTTTTTGCATCTTGAACATGGTCAACCAGTTTTTTAGCATTAAGTTGTTGCACTATCCGACGATTTAAATTTGACGCTCTCCCGATATACAGACATTCATGTGTATCAGCAAATTTTCGCCAGAAGGCATAGATGCCGGCTGTTTTAGGGGTTTCTTTTATGAGTTCATGACTATCTTTAAATTCAATGTTATTAAGATTAATTACATCGTGCCAATCTAAATTGATAGTTGCTCCTTAAACTTCATTATCAATCATGTGAATTTCCTTTTAATAGTTCCGGCATATCTTATACGGGAATGAGATAGAAATTGAATCACATAAATCTTTTGGATCCTTCCTGAGACTTTTATATAACGGGAGCATTGCGCGCCGCGTTACCGTCTGCGCGGGGGCGTTTTTCTATGCTATAGTAGGCTATAATTGAAGTTCTCCTATCCGGGTCCCCGAATTAATGGGGTGCTGATGGGCGTGCCGTTAGTACAAAAACAGCCTAAAATAATCTTAAATGCACGAAAATCAGCAAAAATAGCAGTTCAGTAAATTCAATGTGATAGTAAGCAATGGCGGGGGCTTCGCGTGAGATTTAGGTATTTATTTTTATCATTTAATCTACTCTTAATTGGCTGTACCAATCCTGTTTCTAAATCCAATTTACCTCCATTGCGGACAGCACTTTCTGATCCAATTATGGTCATTGCTCAGTTAAAAGAGCAACTTAATCAATGGCACGGTACGCCTTATCGATATGGTGGAATAGATCAGCGTGGTGTTGATTGCTCTGGCTTTGTTTACCGTACATTTCACGATCGTTTTAATATTCACCTTCCGCGTACAACAAACGAACAAACCAAATTAGGCACCCAGATTAGTAAAGATGATTTGATGCCGGGTGATCTGGTATTTTTCAAGACAGGCAGTGGCGAGAGTGGTTTGCATGTAGGTATTTATGATATCAACGACGAGTTCATTCATGCATCGACCAGTAAAGGCGTTATACGTTCTTCTCTTGGTAATGTGTATTGGCGACGTGTTTTTTGGCAAGCCCGCAGGATGTAACCCCGTCTTTAGCCATCAAATTCAGTAGTGCTTTATGATATCTTAACGCTCTGTTTTTTTGCCGGAGACAAATATGTCTACATTACGCCTGCTGTTGTCTGATTCCCATGATCCTTGGTTTAATCTTGCAGTTGAAGAATGTATTTTCCGACAGATGTCACCAGATCAGCGCGTCTTGTTTTTATGGCGTAACGCCAATACGGTTGTGGTAGGGCGCGCTCAGAACCCATGGAAAGAGTGCAATACACGGAGAATGGAGCAGGATGGAATAAAATTGGCTCGGCGCAGTAGTGGTGGGGGCGCTGTTTTTCATGATTTGGGTAATACCTGTTTTACCTTTATGGCAGGTAAGCCAGAATATAATAAAACTGTTTCCACTCAAATCATTCTGGAAGGATTAAAAAAAGCGGGCATCCATGCGATGGTTTCTGGTCGTAATGACTTAATTTTATCATCCCCTGAAGGTGAGCGTAAAATTTCAGGCTCGGCGTATCGCGAAACCAAAGACAGAGGTTTTCATCATGGTACGTTGTTGATTAATGCAGATTTGAACCGCCTTGCCGATTATCTTAATCCTGATCCTAAAAAATTACAGGCGAAAGGTATAACGTCTGTTCGTTCCAGAGTGACGAATTTATCGGAATTATTACCTGATATCACACATGAAAAAGTGTGTGGTGGAATTACCGAAGCATTTTTTGAATATTTCGGTGAAGTAGCCAAGTCAGAACTCATTTCGCCGCAGGCCGTACCTGATTTACCGGGATTTACTGACGTTTTTGCCAAGCAGGGTAGTTGGGAATGGAATTTTGGTCAGGCACCCGAGTTCAGTCATACATTGGATAACCGTTTCTGTTGGGGAGGAATTGAACTCCATGTTGATATTGAACACGGTACTATTGGTCGTTGCCAGATTTTCACTGATAGCCTGGAACCTGCGCCATTCGAGTTATTGGCTGAAAAGCTTGTTGGTGTACTGTATCAACCACAGGCAGTTGGGCAAGTGATTCAACAAATCAGAGAACAATATTCCTTACTGGATAAAGAATTACAGCAGTTGTATCACTGGTTGGTTGACGAATTGAAATGAGTGAATAGCCAGACATGGCATGAAGGCAAAAAAATGGTCAACAATAGGGAAGTTGACCATAAAAGGGTGACACTTACTATAAATATGGTTTAGAAATTTGGCTTTGAAACATTATTTGGGCTATTTTTTATTACACTGCGTCTTTATTATTCGCAATGTAAGAAAGTCTTAAACTCGGGTAACTGCCCACTTGCCCTGAATTTAGCGGGTGTTGTATTAAAATGCTTCTTAAATATTCGGGTAAATGTAGCCTGAGAACTAAAACCATATTGCAAAGCAATATCAAGAATCGGCAAGCTATCTTCATGCAAAGACTTTGCTGCTTCATGGAGACGACGTCTACGCACATATTGACCCAGTGTACAGCCTTTCAGTTCCTTAAAAATTCGCTGTAAATGCCATTTTGAATAGCCACTTTTATGTGCAATGGCATCTATTTTGATACCTTCAGTACGTTGAAGCTGGCTTTCTAGCCATCTGACAATATCGTTGATGACACTTTCTAACATATTTACCTCCCACATAGGTGGGCCTTTTGCTGAAAAGATACCGATAAATAAATAATAACTTACGTTATTTTGTGGGACATTTTAAGAATTTCTTTTGAATCGTATACGCAAAATGTGCGATTTCAATTTAATCAGCATTATGTGTTGTTCATTTTTTCTTTTATGAATTAATGGTGCGCATCAGATGTTTATTTGTTTTTAAGTACAGTGATATTATAGCTACGTTATTAATTATAAATGAGGCTGTAATGCAATCGAATTTGCTTAAGCGAGTGGTATTACCCATAACAGGACTGTTTTTTGTTGGTTTTATCAGGACATCTGCGGGAATACCTAACATAACGTGTAAATTGCGGATCATGGGTAATGTTTGATTACGCTTACGGTTCAGAACCTCATAAACACGGTCGATTTGCCAATCGCTGGTTCTAAGTCTTTAACTGTTAGGTCGGGCAACCCGAAAGTTTTCCTTGAAGGAGATATAAGCGCTAATATTAATATAACAGCTAATTTTTATTGGTATAATGTTGCAGATGACTTCTCTTAATAATAAAATAATAAAATAATAAAATAATAAAATAATAAAATAATAAAATAATAAAATAATAAAATAATAAAATAATAAAATAATAAAATAACCTAATGCATTGATTTTAATATATTTATTATTGTGATCGGAATTGCAATCCATCTATTTTACTTATTACCTACCCTGCGTAAAAGAGTAATATAAATACATTAAAACCTCTTACTCATCTGTTTATCTTTGATGTATAGCAGTAAAAATAATTCTTTATAATCTAAAGTTGATAGAATCACGATAGTTCGTATGCTATTAGTAACTATCATCTCAGTACTCCATTAACGGTGAAGCAATAACGAATCAAAAATATTGACGAAATATTTTTAGTAATTTCATCAGAAGGAGCACGTCATGAAGATTATCAATATATTATTTTGTGCAGCTTTATATTGTTTGTTGATATCCCCAGTCCGGGCAGATGAGAAAATGGTTAATGCAGAAAAACAACAGATTCTTTCTGCTGACTATAATATGGAATTTAAAAATTCCTCTTCTTCTGTAAATGATTTCATGATAGCCAAACGAAGCACCGACTGTATGTATGATAGTGGTGCAGATCAGATAAGGGTTGAGCCTGGTAACCAGCAAAGTACTCATTTACAAGACAACGATAATTTATTTAGTGCTTGTACACTTAGGCCTAAATGGGTTGAGTGGGCGGTTTCTAGTGGCTCGACGAGTTGTGCTTTGAGATTTGAGCGTGGGTTTGATGGAGGATGGTATACAGTAATTAAAGGGTGTCCGAATATAGTCAAAAGCGCGACTTGTGGAGATGCTGACTGCAATCAGAATAACGTTTACGGAAGCTCATCGTATATGGATATAAGTGTGGAATTGCTTATTCGGTAAATTTAGATGTTTTTTGTGTTACTCCACGAAAAAGGAATAGCCTTCCCATTTAACTCATTGATAATCCTAAAATCCACCAATGGTCAAAGTTGGATATGGCTGAATGTGTAGATCCTCGTTGTTTAGGCAAATTTTGTGAATACCAACAAAATTTGCCTTTTCAATATGGTTACCGAGATTGGTTATTGCCGGAGATAAACTTGTGGCTGATAGGTTTCAGGATGCTGAGTAACCCCTAAATCAGCCCGATACCATTGTTTAAGAATATCATCGCGAAGCACATCCTGCGGGGAACCAGACGCCACCAGTTTTCCTTTGTGTAACAGGATAATTTTGTCTGCATAGAGTGAAGCCAAATTTAAATCATGCAGTACACAGCAAACAGCCAGAGGGCGCTGACGTGTCAGGCGATGTACCAGCCGTAATGTATGTTGCTGGTGGTAAAGATCCAATGCTGATGTGGGTTCATCCAGAAATAGACAAGATTCTGTTGGCTCTGGATGCCAAAGCTGTGTCAGTACTCTTGCCAGTTGAACCCGCTGTTGTTCCCCTCCAGATAACTGCTGATAATTTCGATGTCTTAGCTCTTCACATTCTGTCAGCATAATCGCTTCATCAATGGCCGTTTTTCTGTGGGTATTTTCATGTGGCACACGGCCCATGGCAATGATTTCTTCCACACTGAAGGGAAAAGAAAGAGAACTGTATTGCCGCATAACGGCACGAATACGTGCAAGTTGCTGGGTTGGCCAACGGGAGATTGGAACGCCTTTTAACAGGCATTCGCCTGAATTGGACGGAATATAGCCTGTTAATAAGCGTAACAGCGTAGATTTCCCGGCCCCATTGGGGCCAATAATTGCAACAACTTCCCCTTTCTGAAGGGAAAGTGAAATATCCTTGATAATCTGACGATGCCCAATGAAATAGTTTAAATTTCTGGCTTCAAGTAAATTTTCCGACATTACTGATTCCATTATAAACGGCCTCCTGATGGTTTAAGAATCAACCATAAAAAATAGGGAGCACCGATCAAACCGGTGATAAGTCCTACTGGTATTTCTGCAGGAGAAACTAATGTTCTAGCCAGTGTATCAGCACTTAACAGCAGGCATGCTCCGCCCAGTACCGAGATTGGCAGAAGCCAAGTATGGTCACCGCCAAACCGTAGTCTGACAAGGTGTGGAATCACCAGACCGATAAAACCAATGACACCGCTCAAAGCGACAGCACAGCCAATCAGCAGGGCACTCAGCAATAATAATTGATACTTAGTACGTTGGACATTAATACCGAGATAGTGAGCTTCTTCATCGCCTAATTGAAGCAGATTGAGTTTTCGTGATTGACTGAATGCCAAAATGCAAACAGGAATAATGAGAGACGCGGCGATAATCAGTGTTGGCCATTCAATTTGGCTCAATGAACCCATCATCCAAATCGAAAATTGGCGCAATTGCTGATCATTACTGACATAGCTCAACACACCGATAAACGACATACAAAGGGCATTGATGGCAATACCGGCAAGTAATAATTTGGATAGATTACCGTGGTTATATTTATTTAACGAAAATATCAGGAATGAAACCAGTAAACTGCCGATAAAAGCCGCAATAATATGGCCATATAACGCGATACTGGCAGGTAGCGTAAAAGGCAGAACAATCACCGTTGCTACGGTAAGTGCAGCACCACTACTGATCCCTAATAAGCCAGGATCGGCAAGGGGATTGCGGAACAATCCCTGCATCACGGCACCGGACACAGCCAGCGCACCGCCAACCAAAATAGCCAGCAGAATGCGCGGTAAGCGGATATTTAACCAAATCTGCCACTGTGGGTCATCCAATGAGGACTCCCACAGGGTTTTAAAAGAAAGTGGCAATGCCCCCATATTGGCTGAGCTGATTGCTAACAAGAATAGCAACAAGCCGAGAGCCATCAAGCCGAAACTGGGGGAGTGGGAACGACTCATTGCACTTTCTCCGCCGCCTCGCGGACTTGTTTCATGACGGCTGGAGTTTGGATGCCAAATCCAAGCAGACCCATTTCATCCACAATAATAACCTGTTTTTTCTTGCCTGCCGGAGTGAAATTTAATCCCGGAAGCTGCCAGAGTTTATCCATACCTCCCAGCGTTTTCAGCCCCTCAGTACTGACTAGCAGCAAATCAGGCTGGCTGGCAATGACTCCTTCTTGAGATAGGGGACGATATCCTTTAAATCCCTGCATGGCATTCTGTGCACCTATACTACGGATAATCTGGTCTGCGGCTGTCTGTTGACCGGCTGCCATTGGCATGATCCCGCCGTGGCTCATGACAAAGATCACCTTAGTGGGAATATTTGACGTGTTGATTTCGGCTAACTGTTGTCGATATTGGGAGATCAGCATTTCACCGCTTTTTTCCTGATTGACCGCCTTTGCAACGGTCAAAATTTTTTCAGAAACGGCTTCTAACGAGGCTTTGCTGGTCACTTTAATAACTTTTACACCTGAATTTTCGACTTGCTTAAGTGCGAGAGACGGTTGCGCCGATTCACTTACAATCACCAGTGATGGGCGCATGGATAGGATCCCTTCTGAATTCAGCATTCGCATATATCCCACATCGGGTAGTGAGAGTAATGCTTTAGGGTTTTGGCTGGTGCTATCCCTTGCGACAACATTCTGCCCTTCGCCAAGTGCAAAAACAATTTCAGACACATCACCACCAATTGTGACAATGCGTTCAGCAGAGAATGCATTGCCAGAGATGGCAAACATAAATGTTAGAAGCCACTTTTTCATACTATGCAAGTTTCCTTTTCTGATTCCAGTTTAGGCAGTGCGGCAATCTGCTTACGCCAATGTGCCTGTTCAGGCGTACCTTCGGTACGCTGGCCGTACAATTGTGCGATTTGGTTACCTTCGGCATCAAATAGCTCAAGGCTGGTGACAAAACCATCAGTTGTTGGCTTACGTGTTACCCAGCTTTCTACAATAGCACTTTCAATCAGGTGCAAAGTGAAATCACGATTGAAAATGTTGACCCATTTCTGAGGAGAATTTTCTTCCTGATAAGGCATCAAACGTTCCAGTTTACCCGTGAAAATCTGGATACAACCACGATTTCCGACAAAAATCATGATTTCATTTTGATCGTTATGCGCGGTTTCAATGATTTGAGTCAGTGATGAATTTTCAACACGGTAGGCCAGATCATTACCGACAGCATTGAAAATTTGCTGACGGTTTAGGTTATGACGGCTCATCATCATAAAAAATTGGTGAACATTAGTCATAGCACGCCATTCTTCATCCAATTGAGCTTTCAGTTGTTCTGTGACTTCTTTGTGCTCAGATACTTTTTCAGGTTGAATTTCCAGAGCTGGATTTTCATCGGTCTGATATTTTTCGATCAAGGCTTCCCATGCAGCCATATCGGTATCTTTGGTTGTGTACACTTTATGCAGAGCATCACCTTGGCGGTCAAAGAATTGAATACTGTGACGCAGGCCATTTTTGGCTGGTTCAACCAGAGAGAAAACGCAGGCCCAATGGTCGAAGAATAGTCGCAGATCAAGTTCTCGTGGGTTGAGAATCAAACCGACATGTGGGCTGAACTGTGTATTTTCGTAACGACCTACCTGTTCGTGAACGGCAAAATCATTACGGGTAATGGCTTTAGTTTCTCCGACCGTTGCCAGCTCTTGAAGCAGGGCAGGAGCATCAACGTTCAAACGTTTTGCGTCGATACCAACACGACTATGCAATAATTCTCCTTCGCTGACATTGAGGTAAGCAGCGAGATCACGTGCATATTTAGCTTTGTTATCCGCTTTGGCCTGTAGGTAACGTTCATAAAGTGACTGATTCACAATTGCTGGCTCCTTAAAAACTGTGTTTAAAAATAGTGTGTTAAAAACGTATTAAAAAAACCGGGTGGTTGTTATCTACCACTGGTAGCTGATGAACAGTTTACCGTTGCGGCCATCCTGTGGGGCGCCCAATGGCGAGTAATATTCTTTGTCGAACGCGTTTCCAAGTACGACAGAAGTTGTTAGCCCTTTTAATTTTCCATCGCCGTGATAACTGACATAGAAATCATTGATTCCGTAGCCTGCGTATTGAGAGAGTTTCTGACCGCGCTCATTTTTATCACCATTAATCCCTCTGAACTGAGTATGTTGGGTAAATTTACCGATCCAACCAAGGGAAAAACCGGTGTTAGATAGAGGGATATCTAGCATGCTGCTCAAAGTATCGGGACTGAGGTCGGCGATAGATTCTCCTGTTTCTTCGTTTTTTCCCATTGTTCGGTTGTAAGCGAGATTCCATGAGAACCAATTTGATTCATAACTCATTGAAGCATCCCAGCCCCAAATTTTGGTTTTAGGGATATTGATTGACGTTGTAGATCTCATATCCGGCATTGTCACGATGGAAGTGATGTAATCCTTCGCTTGAGTGTCAAAATAACTGACTTTGAATTTCAACTCATCGTTACTGGAGAATAAATCATCGAAACGCAGTCCAAAGCCAGATTCCAGAGTTTCATTGCTTTCTGGACGCAGGTTAGGATTAGGTTTCCAGTAATTAGTGAATCCCGGCTTTCCTCTCATTGCTGGCATGTGGAAGTGCTTAGAATCGTTATACATTTCACCCATGGTTGGAGCACGAAATGCCTGAGAATAGGAAGTGAATAACATTGACCAAGGAGTTGGCGTAATGCTGACAGCGCCTTTTGATGACCATTTATTGGCACTGATATCGTCATATTTAGCATTTGAAGCGTTGTAATTGTCGTAACGTGTACCGACGATGAATGAAACAGGCAAATCACGCAGGGTTATTTCATCTTGAACCCAACCGGATGCAAAACGGATATCGGCATCAGGGAAACTTTCTGTATTGCCGTTTGGCTTCTGTTTCTGTTTGTAAGCCTCGCCACCGTACGTGAATTGATGAACTGAAAAAGTGTTTGCACCCAGATGTGAACGGTTCTCTAATTTAACGCCGTAAGTTTCTTGTTTGCGACCTTCAAAACCTTTCTCTTTGGTTTTTGCATTAATAGTGACGTCCGAGTAATAGATATCCGCTTTGGTATTCAGCCAGTTGTACTCAGCCGGATTGAGTCGATAAGTCAGTTGTGCATCATGTTGTGTCGTGGTGCGATCTGCTCTCGGGTTATCGTTTTTAGCATTATCTGTGATAGCTTGTGGGTTTTTAGGCTCATGGGACTGATTGCGGTAATAGCGAAGTTCGCTACTGAGTGATTGGCTATCATTGATATTCCATTTCCCTTTTGCCAGCATATTACCAATGGTTTCGTCATTATGACCGATTAGGCTGTTACCATAGCGAATATTGCCAACATCACGGCTACTGAATGCAAATAACCCATCGAGTTGCTCTGTCTTACCAAATGCAGCACCACCAAATCCCAGGCTATGATCACCTGTTGCTGCGCGACTGAAAACACGAAAGCCAGTATTTTTTCCCTCTTGCAATAAATCGGCTGCATCAACTGTCTGATAGGCAATAACGCCTCCCAGTGCACCACTGCCATAAAGTAGGGCGGATGGACCACGAACGACTTCGACCTGTTTAATCAAGCTTGGATCGAGAAATAAACCATTGAGATGCCCAGTATCGGTGCCCTGACGAATACCATCAACAAGCGTTAAAACACCTTTTTTAGAATAACCGCGCATACTGATGTCTTGTCCATTGGTGCGCCCAGAACCAGAAACGTTAATACCAGGAAGGTTACGCAGTAAATCATGGGCATTGCCTGCCACTCTATTGTTGGCTGAGTTTCCTTCAATGACTGTTACCATCATAGGCGCTTCAAAACTATCGCGCTCATTGCCAGTCGCGTAAACAGTCAAAGTATCTTTGGATGATTTATTTTCTTCAGCAAGGATTGTTGTTGCATGAGCAGAAGATAACCCAGTCAAAATGACCACACTTAATGATGATAATTTTAGGTTTGGTAATTTAATTGGGTTCATACAGGTTAATCTCCATAATTTAACGGTGTTTTGTGCATAAAAATAACCCATCACCACGATATTGATCAGGCGAGTTTGCTGGGGTTTTATTTGTTCGAATAAAGCTACGAGTTTTGGTCTGGCGTAATGGCATAAGCCATTTTGCCGATTAATTTTTATGGTACGTGATTATCCCAATAATTTCTGACTGTCGGCACACCAGTACAATCGTTTTTTACGGGATCACTGAATAGTTCAAGAAGAATCTGCTGTTGCAGGAGATTTGCGTGGTAGTACTGGTAATAAGCTAATTTTCCCATGGTCAAATCTTAATAATAACTATTCTAATATCGAGAATAATTATCGTTTCAAATTTGACTAACTTCAAGTTATTTTTTTAAAGCTTGCGGTGATAATTTAATCTATTGATTTATATTAATATTTTTGAATTTTATCTGGCTCTTGCAAGAAACAGGAGTCAGATAAAAGAGGTATTCAAGTACGATCTTTGACCGCTCTGGACAGAATATTGATAAACTGTTCGGTATCTTGCCAGCTAAGACAGGGATCAGTAATGGACTGCCCGTAGGTTAAAGGTTCTCCATGTACTACTTTTTGAGTACCTTCTATCAAGAAACTTTCAGCCATGACACCCGCAATAGATGTTGAACCCGATTGAATTTGCTGGCCGATATCTTTCGCGATATCTAGCTGGCGGCGATGGATCTTTTGACAGTTACCGTGGCTACAATCCACAATCAGGCGTTCAGTTAATTGATATTCATGTAATTTCTGGCAGGCGGCAGCAATATCTTCTGCTTTGTAATTAGGCTTTTTACCGCCCCGCATAATGATATGCCCATGGGGATTTCCGTTGGTCTGGTAAATAGTCATCCGCCCATCTTTGTCAGGAGACAAGAACATATGTTTGGCACGTGCTGCGCGTATCGCATCGATAGCGATATGCGTATTTCCGTCTGTCCCATTTTTAAATCCAACGGGGCATGACAGAGCAGATGCCATTTCCCGATGAATTTGGCTTTCTGTCGTTCTGGCTCCGATGGCACCCCAGCTAATTAAATCGGCAATATATTGCCCTGTGACCATATCCAAAAATTCAGTGGCCGTTGGCATACCCAGTTCATTAATATCATTTAATAGCTTACGGGCGAGAGAGATTCCCTTATTAACCTGACAGGAGCCATCTAACAAAGGATCTGAAATTAACCCTTTCCAGCCAATAACAGTACGGGGTTTCTCGAAATAGGTTCTCATTACTATTTCCAGACTGTGCTGGTATTTTTCACGTAATACTTGCAGGCGGGCGGCATAATCAAGAGCCGCATCAACATCGTGTATTGAACAAGGGCCAATAATGACCAGTAAACGCGGGTCATTGCCTGTAAGAATGGATTCAATTCGCTTACGTGACAATGTCACATTTTGCCGGATTTTTTCTGATATAGGATATTGTTCAGCAAGTGCTTTGGGTGTAATCAAACGACCAATGGAACGGGTTCTTAATTCATCTGTTTTGTGCATATATTTTCTCGAATTCTACTTCACATTAAAGCAGTGTCTGTAATGATTGAAATCACAATAACTCAACACCCGGTAAATTCAACAAGTAATAATGACATTTGCCCGAGAAAGTATCGTGCAAAGATATTGTGAAAAAAGTACCGTAGAAAATGCTGGAGGTTTCGGGATCAGAACATGCGGCGTTTCAATCCCATACTGTCAATAATTTTGGTTGAAATTTCTTCGACAGAATAATTGGTGGTATTTAAATAGTTAATTTTATTCTTACGAAACAATGCTTCAACTTCAGCAAGTTCTAATCGGCATTGTCGCAATGAGGCATAACGACTATTTTCACGTCTTTCTTCTCGAATAGCAGCAAGTCTTTCTGGGCTGATGGTCAGGCCGAATAATTTATGTTGAAAGGGTTTTAAGGCAGCAGGTAATTGTAGATTGTCCATATCGTCTGCGGTGAAAGGATAATTTGCTGCCTGAATACCGAATTGCATGGCAAGATAGAGGCTGGTAGGGGTTTTACCGCAGCGGGATACGCCCAGAATAATCACTTGAGCCTGTTCAAGATTACGTAATGAAACGCCATCATCGTGAGCGAGAGCATAATCAATGGCTGCAATACGAGCATCATATTGCCCCAGATTCTTTTTGGATAAACCGTGGGTACGGTGTAATTCTGGCTTGGGTTCCAGCCCGATTTCCTGTTGCAGTGGAGCCACCAGTGTCTGGACAATATCCTGACAGAAACCGTCACTGCTTGTGATGATACTTTTGACTTCATCCGAAATAATGGAATAAAAAACCAGTGGCTTAAGCTGTGTTTCTTGATATATCGCGTTTATCTGAGTTTTGATTTCTTCTGCTCTCATTTTACTGTTTACAAAAGGCAGAGTATAAGAAGTGACTGTAATCGGAAATTGGGACAATACGGCATGTCCAAGTACTTCAGCTGTAATTGCCGTACCATCGGAAATAAAAAACACACTGCGTTCCAGAGTTTCATTTTCCTGTGTTTTGGAGGTATGGTTTTCTGTCATTGTATCTTTCTTTTATTGTTAGGTTGACGGTGTATTATCGAATTTGTGAAGTTGTTGGCTGAATCGTTTTTATCACAAACTAGAACTATAGATAACATTCCCGATTATACCCGCAAAAAAATAATATTGCTGGGTTGATCGATTCACCTTTCCATATATGACAAAACAATGTGCTAGGCTATTTTACGCTGTAAAGAACAGCCTTAATTTTCCGATTTGTACTTCCGAATGTAAAAAGGATAGTTTCAATGTCCAACAATGGCCTCACCCCATGCAATGTGCTCTGGTATAACCAATTAGGCATGAATGATGTTAATCGAGTCGGTGGTAAAAACGCCTCTCTTGGTGAGATGATCACCAATCTGGCTGAACTTGGTGTGTCTGTCCCCAATGGTTTTGCTACGACCGCACAGGCATTTAATGATTTTCTGGAACAAAGCG
The DNA here is from genome assembly GCF_000027225.1 of Xenorhabdus bovienii SS-2004. Lineage (NCBI taxonomy): Bacteria > Pseudomonadati > Pseudomonadota > Gammaproteobacteria > Enterobacterales > Morganellaceae > Xenorhabdus > Xenorhabdus bovienii. The sequence continues at coordinate 2,486,977 of NC_013892.1, read as the reverse complement.
GCGTCAACCAGCGTATTTATCAGTTGCTGGATGAAACCAATGTTGATGATGTTAATCAATTGGCCAAGGCTGGCGCACAGATTCGTCGGTGGGTGATTGATACGCCATTTACGGCACAGCTGGAAAACGATATCCAAGATGCCTACCTGCAATTGTCTGAAGGTGAGCCCGGTGCCTCTTTTGCTGTGCGATCTTCCGCCACAGCAGAAGACATGCCAGATGCCTCTTTTGCAGGACAACAGGAAACTTTCTTGAATGTGCAGGGCATTGATGCCGTTATGGTTGCCATCAAGCATGTCTTTGCGTCACTTTTTAACGATCGGGCCATTTCTTATCGTGTCCATCAGGGATATGACCATCGCGGTGTCGCGCTCTCTGCGGGAGTACAACGCATGGTACGCTCTGATTTAGCATCGTCTGGTGTGATGTTTACGATTGATACTGAATCTGGTTTTGATCAAGTTGTGTTCATTACGTCTGCTTATGGCCTCGGTGAGATGGTCGTGCAGGGAGCAGTGAATCCTGATGAATTTTATGTCCATAAACCCACACTGCAAAACAATCGCCCTGCGATAGTGCGTCGTAATTTGGGATCAAAGAGAATACGCATGGTTTATGCGGACAGTAAAGAGCATGGAAAGCAGGTACGTACAGAAGATCTGTCAGATGTGCTACGCAATCGTTTCTCTTTGACGGATGACGAAGTAGAAGCGCTGGCCAGACAAGCGCTGTTGATTGAAAAACATTATGGCCGTCCAATGGACATTGAATGGGCGAAAGATGGAAATAATGGCAAGTTATATATTGTACAAGCTCGCCCTGAAACCGTTCGATCAAATCAACAGGTGATGGAGCGCTATCAACTCAACACACAGGGTTCGGTATTGGTAGAAGGTCGTGCTATCGGACATCGTATCGGTGCTGGTACGGTTAAGGTCATTCATAACCTTAGTGAGATGGATCGTATTCAGGCTGGTGATGTGTTGGTTACTGATATGACTGATCCAGATTGGGAACCGATAATGAAAAAAGCGGCTGCGATTGTCACCAATCGTGGAGGGCGTACCTGCCACGCAGCTATTATTGCCCGTGAACTGGGTATTCCTGCTGTGGTAGGTTGTGGTGATGCTACTGAACGCTTGAAGGAAGGACAAGAAGTAACGATTTCCTGTGCTGAAGGGGATACCGGTTTCGTTTACCAAAATAAATTGGATTTTAGCATCCAAAGCTCCCAAGTTGATGAATTGCCAAAACTGGATGTTAAAATCATGATGAACGTGGGTAATCCTGATCGTGCATTTGATTTTGCCTGCTTGCCAAATGAAGGTGTTGGTCTGGCTCGTCTGGAATTCATCATTAACCGAATGATTGGTGTTCATCCCCGTGCTTTGCTCGAATTTTCCCAACAGACACCCGAATTGCAAGAGCAAATTAACGCGTTGATGGTCGGCTATGACGATCCGGTTGAATTTTATATTGGACGGTTAACGGAAGGCGTTGCGACACTGGCAGCCGCATTTTGGCCGAAGCGTGTGATTGTTCGTTTGTCTGATTTCAAATCCAATGAATATGCAAATTTAGTGGGTGGGGAACGATACGAACCGAATGAAGAAAACCCTATGTTAGGTTTCCGCGGGGCTGGTCGCTATGTTTCTGACAGTTTCCGCGCATGTTTTGCACTGGAGTGTGAAGCCATCAAGCGGGTGCGGAATGTTATGGGGTTAACTAATGTTGAAGTGATGGTCCCGTTTGTACGCACGGTAGCACAAGCAGAAGCTGTTGTGGCAGAATTGGCTGCGCAGGGCTTGAAACGTGGTGAAAATGGGTTGAAAGTCATCATGATGTGTGAGATTCCATCGAATGCATTATTGGCAGAACAATTTCTCGAACATTTTGACGGTTTTTCAATTGGCTCAAATGATATGACTCAGCTAGCACTGGGATTGGATCGTGATTCTGGTGTGGTGTCTGAGTTATTTGATGAGCGTAATGATGCCGTAAAACAATTACTTTCTATGGCAATTCAAGCGGCTAAGCGTCAAGGTAAGTATGTCGGTATCTGTGGACAAGGTCCTTCGGATCACGAGGATTTTGCTGAGTGGTTAGTGAAAGAAGGCATTGACAGTTTATCGTTGAATCCAGATACCGTGGTAAAAACCTGGATTTCGTTGGCTGAAAACAATTAATAGAAAATAATTTAAGCCTGAATTAAAAAGCCTGTTGGAATATTTACAGGCTTTTTTGTTTTGTGTAGCACAATCTTTTTTTGACATGGATGAATAATATAATTGAGGAATCACAGTAAAAACTCCAAAAAAAAAAGCCTATCATGGGCTGACAGGCAAAGACTACACACAGCAATATTTATTACGTCACTCGCTCCAGCTTTTGGCGTGTATAGGCTGGAACAGTAATTCTTAGGAAACGTTTGTTTCGATGAAAAGAATACTAATTTAATAAATGAGTTTATTCATTAAGAATCCTCTTAATAAATAGGAGCCGGAAAAGAAAAACGAGGGATATAACTTTTTTGCAACAAATTACATGGTTTTTTTATTAACATTTTGGTATGAATTTATATTTATGATAGAACTGTGGGTTTGTATTCATCAATATGATAATTGCGCGAAAAAATAATATTTTCGCGCAGCTGTTTAATTATTCTATATGATCTTTTTGGAAGTATTTTTCAGTGTCTTCTGTCTTATTTTCAGGTTTAGGAACTTCATTCATCCATGCCAGCAGTAAGCGATAAGAGACAGCCAATACAACGGGGCCAATAAATAGCCCAATCAAACCCAGTGAAAGTATGCCACCGATTACACCTGTGAGTATTAAAACCATGGGCAAATCTGCCCCAAGTCGAATAAGGAAAGGGCGAAGAACGCCATCCATTGTGGTCAAGACCAGGCTCCAGATAACTAGAACAGTTCCCCAAGTTGTTTCACCTGTCCAATAAAGCCACGCGATAGACGGAACGAGCACCAATAGAGGCCCCAGCTGGGCAACACAGCATATAAACATTAATACAGTCAGTATCATTGCATAGGGAATGCCTGCAATTGCTAATCCAATTCCACCGGCGATTGCTTGTACCAGTGCCGTGACAACCACACCAAGAGCAACCGCACGAATAGACTGGGCAGCCAGCAGTACGACTGCATCACCACGTTGGTCTGCCAGCCGGATGGCAAAATGACGGATACTTAACATGACCTGTTCACCTTTCCAATAAAGCAGAACACTGAACAGCACCATGAGTACAAGATGGAACAAGAAACGGCCAGCGTTGGCTGCTTGGGTAAAAAACCATGTTGCCGTTTTACCAATATAGGGTGGAATTTTGGTGAGAAGAATGTTGCTTCCATCAGCAACCGTGTCCTGCCATTTAACATATAAATCTTCACCTATGACCGGGATCCGGCTGAGCCATTCTAGTTGAGGTAATTGAAACGTCGAGGGGGATTTTGCCCATTCAATCAATGGAGTGCTGTTTTCCAGCAAACTACTAACCAATAATGCAATTGGGATAACAAATAATAAAACTAGCAGCAATGTCATAATAGAAACGGCAATCCAGCGTTTTCCCCATAGATGTTGTTGTAATTTTTCTAATAATGGCCAAGTTGCAATAACGACCATTCCGGACCAAATGAACCCCAGGACAAATGGACTTAAAACCCAAAAGCAGGTCGCAATGAGCAGTAGAATAAAGAACAGCACAAATAGCAGCTTGGGTAAATCCTGGCGTGATTGCGATTTTTCCATGAAATTATTTCTCTTTTGCAATTGAAAGTACTGTTGGCAGTAACGATAGTAAGTAAATATAACGTTATTTCACAGATTGCTCAAAATTGATAAAGATTGTGATATCGTTGAAAGCTTGCCTACTCAGAAAGCTGTCTGAGTCACCTGATCCAAGATAGTATATAAATGAAGCAATGTGGACACTAATTAGAGAAGGGGCACAAGCCAATGATCCCACGTATACCACAAGCCCCCCATGTCAGTGAACTGGCACAGGAATATTTGACTGCACTGAAGGAAGTTGGTTTTACAGGCGATACTGTCAGCAGTTATGCCGATAGATTGACTATGGCGACGGATAACAGTATTTATCAATTATTGCCACAAGCAGTTATCTTTCCGCGCTCTAGTGCTGATGTTGCTCTGCTGGCGAGAGTTGCTGGAGAAGAACGTTTTTATTCCCTGACATTTACTCCTCGCGGGGGAGGAACGGGTACCAACGGACAATCACTTAATAATGGTATTGTGGTGGATATGTCCCGTTATATGAACCGTATTCTTGAGATCAACCCAGAACAAGGGTGGGTTAAAGTCGAAGCCGGTGTCATAAAAGATCAACTCAATCAATATCTAAAACCTTTCGGTTATTTTTTCTCTCCCGAATTATCAACCAGTAACCGTGCTACGTTAGGCGGTATGATTAATACTGATGCTTCTGGTCAGGGATCACTGGTTTATGGCAAAACTTCTGATCATGTACTTGGTGTCCGCGCCGTTTTATTGGGTGGGGAAATGTTTGATACCCGTCCTATGAGTACGTTATTCGCGGAATCGATTGCTCAAGAAGAATCTGTCATTGGACAGATCTATAAAACGGTGCTTGAACGTTGCCGTGAGCAACGGAAGTTAATCGTCGAAAAATTCCCGAAGCTCAATCGTTTTCTGACCGGATATGATTTGCGTCATGTTTACAGTGATGATATGCAAACATTTGACTTGACCCGAATTTTGACTGGTTCTGAAGGAACATTGGCTTTTATTACGGAAGCAACACTGGATATTACGCCACTGCCAAAAGTCAGGCGGTTGGTGAATGCCAAATATGATTCCTTTGATTCAGCCCTGCGCAATGCTCCTTTCATGGTGGAAGCCAAAGCGCTTTCGGTTGAGACTGTGGATTCCACAGTGCTCAATTTGGCACGTGAAGATATTATTTGGCACTCAGTAAAGGAATTGATTACGGATGTAGCTGATAAAGATATGCAGGGGCTGAATATTGTCGAATTCAGTGGCAATGATGAACAGCAAATTGACCAGCAGGTTTATGATCTTTGTCAGCGCCTTGATGAATTGATGGAGGAAAACCAGACCGGCATCATTGGTTATCAAATTTGCCATCATTTAGTGGATATTGAGCGTATTTATGCCATGAGGAAAAAGTCTGTTGGGTTACTCGGTAATAGCAAAGGGAACGCCAAACCGATCCCGTTTGTCGAAGATACCTGTGTACCTCCTCAGCATCTTGCCGATTTTATCACTGAATTCCGTCAGCTCCTCGATAGCCATCAGCTTAACTATGGTATGTTTGGGCATGTCGATGCGGGTGTCTTACATGTTCGGCCTGCGTTGGATATGTGTGATCCACAACAGGAAATCTTGATGAAGCAGATTTCCGATGAAATTGTTCGTCTGACAGCCAAATATGGCGGCCTGCTATGGGGAGAACATGGCAAAGGTTTTCGGGCGGAATACAGTCCAGACTTTTTTGGCGATATTTTGTATGACGAATTGCGTCGGATAAAAGCGGCATTTGATCCGCTGAATCGTCTTAATCCGGGAAAGATCTGCTCACCGATTGACACTGACGCCCCAATGATGAAGGTAGATGCGGCCAAGCGCGGAACTTATGACCGTACTATTCCTGTTAATGTCAGAACGGCATTTCGTGGAGCCATGGAATGTAATGGCAATGGACTATGCTTCAATTTCGATGTCAAAAGCCCAATGTGTCCTTCAATGAAGGTAAGTCAACATCGCATTCACTCACCCAAAGGCAGGGCGACGCTTGTCAGAGAATGGTTGCGGCTTCTGACTGAACAGGGGGTGAACCCTAAGTTGTTGGAGCAGGGGCTTGATCAAGCGCATCCTAGCCTGCGGGGGTTAATTGACAAGACGCGCTATAGCTGGCAGGCCTGGCGGGGTGAATATGATTTCTCGCATGAAGTGAAAGAGGCTATGTCAGGCTGTCTGGCCTGTAAAGCCTGTTCGACACAGTGCCCAATTAAGATTGATGTACCTTCATTTCGTTCGAGTTTTCTGTCGCTTTATCACAGCCGTTATCTGCGTCCGCTGCGTGATCATATTGTTGCCAATGTTGAAAGCAGTACTCCGTTGATGGCAAAGGTGCCTCAAGTATTTAACTTTTTTTTGAAACAACCGTGGGTACAGAAAATCAGCCAGCACACCATTGGTATGGTTGATCTGCCGCTACTTTCCTATCCAACACTGCAACAGCAGCTTTCAGGCCACTATGCCGCAAGAACGACACTGGAACAGCTCGAAACACTGTCACAATCTCAACGTAAGCAGCATGTGCTTATCGTCCAAGATCCTTTCACGAGTTACCACGATGCAAAAGTTGTCGCTGATTTTGTGCGATTGACCGAAAAACTAGGATATCAACCTGTGCTATTACCGTTCTCACCTAATGGAAAAGCACAACATGTTAAAGGATTCTTGACTAAATTTGCCAAGACTGCTGAGAAGACAGCCAGTTTTCTTAATCGAATAGCTTGCCTGAATATTCCTATGGTGGGAATTGATCCTGCGCTGGTGCTGTGTTACCGAGATGAATACAAAGATATTCTTGGTGAGCGACGGGGTAACTTTAGCGTCCAATTGGTACATGAATGGCTCATGGATATTCTGCCAGAGACACCAGCACAAGAGAAACGTGACGATTCAACATCCAGCTATGACTGGTATTTACTGGGGCATTGTACAGAAGTGACAGCGTTACCCAACAGCGGTAAGCAATGGACGGATATTTTCCGTCATTTTGGCTGTCAATTGAATAATGTCAGCGTGGGATGCTGTGGTATGGCCGGTACATATGGTCATGAAAAAAAGAATATTGATAACTCGATCGGTATCTATAAACTTTCATGGGCTCCGGCGCTGGGCAATCTTGGTCTGGAACGTTGTCTCAGCACTGGCTATTCATGCCGTAGTCAGGTGAAACGCATGGAAGGACAAACAGTTAAACATCCATTACAAGCCTTATTGGAGATAATACCGTGATTTGGAAACGTACTACAGATGTGAACGCGCTTAATCAATTTAATCGCGAGTGCATGCTAGGACATATAGGAATAGAAATTACCCAGATTGGTGAAGATTTTATTGAAGGAACAATGCCTGTCGATCAGCGCACTAAACAGCCGTTTGGTCTCTTACATGGTGGGGCATCTGTGGTGCTGGCTGAATCGCTCGGTTCTCTTGCAGGGTATCTCTGTTTAGAGGGTGAGCAGAAAGTTGTGGGAGTAGAGATCAATGCCAACCATATCAAAGCGGTGAGTAAAGGTGCTGTTAAAGGTGTTTGTAAACCTGTTCATCTTGGGCGCTCTCACCAAGTCTGGCAGATTGACATCTATAATGAACGGCAACAGTTATGCTGCACATCTCGCCTGACAACCGCAGTCTTGTCGTAGATTCTTATCTTATGACACCCGTTCATTGAGTTCAGTTCCTGTCAGTACTTTATTGACAGGAACAGTTTGGTATTTTGGTGAATGTGATTTGAACTTCCTTCACTAATGATGGGTTACAGGACTGTATATTGAGTGACACTAGCGCGTATAGTGTGCATGGAAGAATATGTATTTTTGTTTTTATTTTGTTCGGATTACTCTTTGATTTCCGTAAAAGAGATAGATGAGTTTCTTAAAGTGGGCTATTAATTAACCATTGTCTTTCAAACATCATTTCAGGAAGCGTATATGAAGCGATTTTTGACTTTTATCGGTATCTCTTTGATCGGTATGTTATTGTTAAGTAGTGTAGTCAATATAGCCAATGCGATGGAGTATCCATTGCCACCAAATAACAGTCGCCTGATTGGTGAGAACGCCATCTATATTGTATCTGATGATGGGCTTTCGCTGGAAGCCATTGCCGCCAAATACCAAATAGGTTTGCTGGCCATGCTGGAGGCTAATCCTGGCGTTGATCCTTATCTGCCGAAACTAGGCGCTAAGCTGATTATTCCATCACAGATGCTGCTTCCCGATACTCTTCGTCAAGGTATTATCATTAATCTGGCAGAATTTAGGCTCTATTATTTCCCCAAAGGGAAAAACTATGTTGTCGTCTATCCCATTGGGATCGGTCAGCTTGAACGTGATACACCGACGATGACAACGTCTGTCAGCCAATTGATTAAAAATCCAACATGGACACCAACTACCAATATTCGGAAAGATTATGCGAGCCGAGGGATTATTTTGCCAACGGTAGTACCTGCCGGAGCGGATAATCCGATGGGGGATTTTGCCTTGCGTTTGGCTGCTGGCCGTGGAGAATATTTGATTCATGGTACGAATGCAAATTTTGGTATTGGCATGCGTGTCAGTTCGGGCTGTATTCGTTTGCGTCCCGATGATATTGAAAATTTGTTTTATAGCGTTCCACGAGGAACCCGTGTTCAGGTAATTAATGAACCAATCAAATATACAGTGGAGCCAACGGGGAAACGTTACGTGGAAATTCATCAGCCACTTTCAGATAAACAGGCCGATGACCCTCAGACTAGGCCGATTCAGCGCACAAAAGGGTTGATAAAATTTATTGATAATCGTGAAACAGACGCTGTTCTTGTTGATCAGGCGATCATTCGACGTTCAGGAATACCTGTGCGGGTAAATAAAGGTATTGCTTTATCTAATCAGGAAGAGCAAGAAGTTTCAAGGCCGATTGAGACTCACGAAGAAGCCATTCACAGTGTTAGCCCAGTTAAATTACCGCCATTAAATCAGCCTAGTCCCATTTATCAGACTGAACCCTTATCCTGACTTGAGATAGGGGGATTGGTAATTGATTTCTGAGAAGAACAAATGGATGGGCGAATATAAAAATGGCGTACCTTACTTGGTACGCCATTTTTGTTATCTGCTGCAAGATTACTTCTTGTAGGAACGCACTTGATTATCAAGGCGCTTATTCGCACGAGCTGCTTCCTCTTTGGCTGACTGAACATCAGAGTGAACAGCGCTGAGGTCATTTCTCAATTGGTCAACTTTAGAACCCAGAGTGTTAACCTGAGTGGCAAGTTGTTCAACTTTAGTCGCGTTTGAACAACCTGCTAACAGAGTGGAAGCCAAAATTACTGCACCAAATATAACTTTAGTACGATTCATTACAATACCCTCTAGATTAAATTAATCTCCAAGTAGCTACCTAAGTATTACACAAACTTTTTTAGAAAGAGAATAAAATTTTGCTACTGAAAAAAATTCTACTGTTCTTTAATCGTAAAGTAAGCCAATAATTTTTAGATAACTGCAATAAATTAGTGGTTTATTCAGTGATTTCATCAGAACAATCATCAATAATTACGTGATATGCATTCCATTTTCGATGTTTTAGACTAATAAATAGAGAAGGTCGGTAACTGTCAACATAGTCTATTTAGTTATCTTGGATTCGCCATATAGTGAATATTTACTCTAAATACAAATAAATAAAAACAGTAAATGTTTTTGTACTGGAACCTGTAGATAAATTTGCTCACTGTAATTGTATAACTTTTATAAAGTTTATAATGATAACGATATGGCATAGAAATATAAAAAGATCCATTTGGATATAAACCAAACTTGGATCTTTTTATAGTTATTAACATCGCTAACAAGACTGCCCAATGTCTGGGCAGCTTATTCAGGATTGGGCGTGGTGCAAATTTATAGAACGTGGACTGAAGAAGTATTTGTTGTACCACTTGGTACTAACGCACCAGATATCATTACAACGGCATCACCTTTATTGGCGATACCACTTGCCAGTGCTGCTTCTTTACCAATCCGATAGAAATCATCGGTAGAGGCGATTTCTTTGACAATTTGTGTGGAAACACCTTTGACCAACAGCAATTGTCGGGCAGTGATTTCATTGGTAGTCAGAGCGAGAATAGGCGCGTTAGGGAAATATTTACGGATAGATCTTGCAGATTTTCCACCATAGGTTGCAACGACAATCAGGGGGGCTTCCAGTTTTTCTGCAATTTCAACTGCACCACGGCAGATTGCTTCAGTAACGCGCAGCTTCTGGGTTTTGATATTTTCAATTCTGCTGTTCATGATGCGATCTGTACGTTCACAGATGGTTGCCATGATAGAAACCGCTTCGATAGGGTATTTCCCTTTTGCACTTTCACCGGAAAGCATCACGGCATCAGTGCCATCCAAGATAGCATTGGCAACGTCACCTGCTTCAGCGCGGGTAGGGCGTGGATTTTTGATCATGGAATCCAGCATTTGGGTTGCAGTGATGACAACTTTGCGTGCTGCATTACATTTTTCGATCATCATCTTCTGAGCGAAGATAACTTCTTCTACTGGGATCTCAACACCCAAATCACCACGGGCAACCATGATACCGTCTGAAGCTTCCATAATTTCATCAAAATTATTCAGGCCTTCCTGATTTTCAATTTTGGAGATGATTTGGATGTGCTCTCCACCGTGAGCTTTCAGGTGATCACGGATTTCCAGTACATCAGAACGCTTACGGATGAAAGATGCTGCGACGAAATCAACACCTTGCTCGCAACCGAAAATAAGATCCTGTTTATCTTTTTCTGCCAGTGCAGGCAAGTTGATGGCGACATTTGGCAGATTGACGCCTTTGTTTTCGCCTAAATCACCGTTGTTCAATACCTCACAGATGACTTCAGTCTCGGTGATGTTTTTTACTGTCATGGCGATCAAACCATCATCAACCAAAATGGTATTACCCGGTTTCAGGTCTGCTGGCAGACCAGCATAAGTGACGGCGACACATTCTTGATTACCAACAACCGATTTATCAGTTGTAAAAGTGAAAGTCTGACCCGCAGTGAGAGAGACATCATTACCACCTTCCAGCTTTATGGTACGAATTTCAGGGCCTTTGGTATCCAGTAGGATAGCTGCTTTTTTGCCTGTTTTCGCAGTGACTGCACGAAGGTTTTTAATACGTTGGCCATGTTCTTCGTAGTCACCGTGAGAAAAATTTAGGCGCATGACATTCATGCCTGCATTAAGCAATTCGGTCAGTTTTGTTTCGGATTCTGTTTTTGGCCCGATAGTACAAACAATTTTGGTTTTTTTCATGACAATCTATCTACTGGTTTTAATGGATTAAAAGAATGAATCACCAACCATTGACATTTATGCCAGCATCATCTGGCTTTGTAAGTTGCGCAACATAACGGAAAACGGATGGCAGAAAGTGTCAAATGGTTTTTTTTGCGTGAAGTCAGGCATGTGTAGATATGTGGACTTGAATCGATTAAGCATCGGTAATTTTTTCTGAATTCGGTAAATCAATTGGCTGAAACCATTCAACTTATGACAGGAGCGTATTATAGAGGCTAATTTCTGTGAAATGAATCAAAAAAATGATTCTTGAAGATATTTATGAGTAAAAAGCGAAAAATATTCTGGCTCATGTTAAGGAAATCAGAGAGTTGTTGCGCAAACGGGATAGAATTGAATTGTTAGTATCGCACGATAGGTTGGGTAACATTAAGTATATGGTAGGGAAGTAGAGTTCAGCAAAGTGTGAAATAAAAAAATGGCTAGAAAGGAACTTAGGATACTATCCTATAGATGGTGCGTCCGAGTGGACTCGAACCACCGACCCCCACCATGTCAAGGTGGTGCTCTAACCAACTGAGCTACGGACGCACATAAAATTTTCTATGTCAGACAGATATATGGTGCGTCCGAGTGGACTCGAACCACCGACCCCCACCATGTCAAGGTGGTGCTCTAACCAACTGAGCTACGGACGCAATCTACATTTCTGTGGCTGACAACGGGGAAGAATATTAACGATCACGTGGCCTTCTGGCAAGAGGAAAAACGCGAATTCTTATTCGATTGCTCGTATTTACACCTTTTGGAGTGAATTTGCGGCTTTTCCTCTTGTTTTCCGACCTAATAGACTAAATTAATGAGCAGAGCGTTCCAGAACAAAGTGAGTTGGTTGCTTTTGTAACCACAAAATTCGGAGACCTACCATGACCGCGGCTGCGGTTAAGCCGATAATAAACCCAATCCAGAAACCCTGTGGCCCCATTGGTTCAGTGACATAATGGGTTAGCGCCAGAATGTAACCACTAGGTAGTCCTAAGATCCAATAAGCAATAAAGGTGATAAAGAAGACGGAACGCGTATCTTTATATCCTCGCAATACACCGGAACCAATAACCTGAACTGAATCAGAAATCTGATAAATGGCTGCAAACAGCATCAAATGGGATGCAAGAGTGACAACTTCATAGTTATCGTTATACATAAGTGCGATCGGTTCGCGGAACAAAGTTGTAAAAGCCGCGGTCATACAGGCTATCATCAAACCGACAGCAAGACTTGTGTAAGCTGAAATTTTGGCACCTTCAGTCGATTTTTTTCCAAGGTTATAGCCCACGCGGATGGTTGCTGCGATCCCAAATGACAGGGGAAACATAAACATCATGGAACTGAAATTGAGTGCGATCTGATGTCCAGCAACGGCAGCGACTCCGAGAGGAGATACCAACAGAGAAACAACAGCAAAAAGTGTGACTTCAAAGAACAGGGCCAGTGCGATAGGTAAGCCAAGTAACACAATATGTTTTTGTGTACGCCAATTAGGGCCGGTAAAATTATCGAACGTATGGATATCTTTCTGTGAAGGCGTGTGTTTTACATACGCAAGTAGTAACAGGAACATGACCCAATAGACCGTGGCCGTCGCAACACCACAGCCCACACCGCCTAATTCTGGTGCGCCAAATTTACCGTAAATGAAAATATAATTGACAGGAATGTTAACCAGTAATCCCACAATGCCGATAATCATTGCGGGTTTGGTTTTCGACAATCCTTCACACTGCCCGCGTAGGGTCTGATAGAACAGATAGCCAGGAGCACCCCACATAATGGCATGGATAAAGTTTATTGCTTTTTGTGCCAACACAGGATCAACATTGTGTTGTGCCTCTATAATGAATCGGCAGTTATACAAAACAGCTATAACTAAAATAGAGAGAAAAGTTGCCAGCCAGAAGCCTTGTTGGATCTGAACTGCCACATTTTTTCGCTGACCAGAACCGTTCATGTGTGCCACAATCGGCGTTAGGGCCATCAGTAAACCCTGACCAAATAAAATAGTTGGTAACCAGATTGACGTACCGACGGCAACTGCAGACATTTCGACAGCACCCGCTTTACCAGCCATGACTGTATCGACGAAACCCATCGCAGTTTGTGAAAATTGTGCGATGATGATTGGGATCCCCAGAGCGAGCAAACTACGCGCTTCATTTAAGTATTTCTGCACGTACTACACCTTTTTTGATTGAAAATTAATTAGAAAAACAAAGAATATTTCTACGGGTAAACGATTTTATTGAAAAATTAATCGCTTATTAACGCGGATATTGTATAGGACTCGTTTTACTAAGCCAATCGCTGCGCGATACTAATACTCAATGAGAGCGCGTACTTATCGAAATAGTGTTTAAAAATGATGGGTGGGTTAAACTAATTCATTTATGCAAATGACGAAAGAGGTTCCCATGTTTACAGGCATCATTCAGGGAAAAGCGCCGATAGTTGCGATTGATGAAAAAGCGCATTTTCGAACTCATATTGTTAAGTTTCCGGCTGAATTATTACCCGGAATTGAAACGGGAGCCTCCGTTTCCCACAATGGTTGTTGCCTGACAGTGACCAATATCGATAGCAATCTGATTAGTTTTGATTTGATGAAAGAGACGCTGCGCTTGACTAATCTCGGTGATCTTAACGTAGGTGACTTAGTTAACCTGGAAAGAGCAGCAAAATTTGGTGATGAAATTGGCGGGCATCTGATGTCCGGTCATGTTATTACGATGGCTGAAATTGCCAAAATTTTCACTTCAGAAAATAACCATGAAATTTGGTTCCGCATTCATGATAAGCAGTTGATGAAATATATTCTGCACAAAGGATTTATTGGTATTGATGGGATTAGTCTGACGATTGGAGATGTTGTGAATAACCGATTCTGTGTTCACTTGATCCCCGAAACACTGGGACGTACGACACTGGGTAAAAAACGCCTTGGGCAGAAAGTCAATATTGAGATTGACCCACAGACACAGGCAATCGTAGATACCGTTGAACGGGTTATGGCGCAGAAAGAACAAGAAAAAGTATTGTCACAGACGGAAGAAGAAGAATAAAAAAACATTTCTCATTACAGGGGAAAGCTACAGAAATATGGTTCTGTAGCTTTTTGTACAACCTTTTTAGGTTAACATCTTACCGAGGAACTCTCAGGCCGTTTTCAATTCCTCGTGGACTAAACATAATTTGCCACAGTTGAATGTCTCTGGCACGGAATGCACCTGCACAAGCATTTAAGTAATAACTGAACATCCGTTTAAAGCGTGGGCTGTAATTATGTTCTATCTCGCTCCAGCTTGCGGTGAAATGTTCATACCATGACATCAACGTACGGTCATAATCCGCCCCAAAGTTGTGCCAGTCTTCCATGACTAATTTTCCATTACTGGCTTTGGCTATCTTTGCAACCGAAGGTAGGCAACCATTGGGAAAAATATACTTGTTCACCCATGAATCGACGTTCAATTTATCACGATTAGAGCCGATAGTATGAAGCAGGAACAGGCCATCAGGCTTCAGATTTTTGCGCACGATATTGAAATAACTAGCATAATTTTTAGGGCCAACGTGTTCAAACATACCGACAGAGACAATCCTATCAAACTGAAAGTTCAAATTGCGATAATCTTCAAGGATGACTTTCACATCCATATCCTTACAGCGTTCCTGAGCATATTTCTGTTGCTCTGCGGAAATAGTAACGCCAGTGACGGATACACCATAGTTTTTTGCGGCATAGGCAGCCAGACCACCCCATCCACATCCGATATCCAATAGTGTCATACCTGAAGATAATTGTAGTTTTTCGCAAATCAGGCGGAGTTTACTGGTTTGGGCTTCTTCTAGTGTGTTTGAATCTTTCCAGTAACCACATGAGTACTGCATGTGAGGGTCGAGCATGCGAGTAAAAAGATCGTTACCTAAATCATAGTGTTCTTCCCCTACAACCCAGGCTCTTTTGGGTGATTGTAGGTTAAATATGCGAGCGGTAATGATTTTCAGAATATCCTTGGCATTTTTGGGAATGCGGTACTCCAGACCAGCTCGCAGTATTTTATGAAAGAATACATCCAAACGTTCACAATCCCACCAGCCATCCATATAGCTTTCACCCAGCCCAAGGGAGCCTTCTTTTAACACTCTTTTATAAAAATTTGGATTTTTGACATGTATATCGAAAGGGCGCTTGCCGTTGATCTCAATATCAGCTTCTTGAAGCAACTCACTGGCGATTCTATGCCACGGATCAGTAATTATTTTTTTATCTTCAATGCAAGATGAACTCATATACTCTCCAATATTTATACAAGGGAATTTTGAGGTATCTCTTTGTGGCTGATTACTTATTATGTTAAAACCAAAAAGGTTTTATTCGGAAATAATATAGAACATTAAGTAAAAACATATATACTCATTCATCCTGAAAGCAAACAGAGCTTCATTGCCCTTACAAGCCTCAAATTCCAAGTTTTTATAATAATGAACCTGTATGAGTATATGAGTGAAATAATATTTAAACAATCATCTAAAGGTCACATTTATGACGCAACCTTTAGATGAGAATGTTCTTAATTATTATTTTTTGGCGTGATTATTAAATTCATGTTTAATCTTTCTTGTCATATTTTTGCTTTTGCAACCAATACCCTATTGCCATCAGAGCAACAGTAGAAACCATCACTGTTGTGGTAGATAAAAGAGGGTTTTTCATGAATACAGAGACTATCAGGCTTGCGACAAAACAGAACCCTAATTGCAGGGCATTCTGCAATGCTGCTGCCTTCCCACTGTTTTTAGGGTAAACAGAGAGTGCATTTGCTACAGCAATAGGATAAGAAGCACCATTCATTGCTGCCATAAAGCAGAAAGGGATGAGAATAGCCATAAATGAAGGTTCATAGAATTGGGAAATTAAATAAATGATCACCATGCTGACGGCATAACCTGCCAGTAAGAATGGAAATACCGTCTCACTTTTGGTTTTTTCCAAAAGAATACGGCAACCATATCCACCGACCATAAATGCCAGAGTCTGAGGAATATAACTCAAGCCGATATCTGTAGGATCATAACCCATATCGGCCAGAATTGTTGGTGAGCCAGTTAGCCAAGCAAAAAAACCAGCACTGCAAGCAGCATAAATTAGTACATTTCCACTGAATATTGGGGATTTCAATAAGGTAAAGAAAGAAACTCCCTTTTTATCAGAGTCGGTATCGATAGCTTTGTGTTTATTGGTCAGGAAAAATGTGGGTATCAGCAGTAAAAGTGTTACAGCCATCAAGACAAGGAAAATGATTTTCCAGCCAACGTGTGACAATAGCCATGCACCGACCAAAGGAGCGAGTGCAGGGGAAAGGGCAACCAGAGGCATTATCATGGCAAAAACACGTTTAGTACGTTCAGGATCATACCGATCGACAACTAAAGCCTGCCAGCAAACTGCCGCAGAGCAGACTCCAACCGCTTGAAGAAATCTCAATACAAGCAGTTGAGTGGAATCAGTTATCCAGAGCATACCTAGACAGCTAATGGAAAACAGAGATAAGCCGATAATAAGAACAGGCTTTCTTCCTAATCGGTCAGACAGTTGCCCCCATAACAACTGAGCAAAGGCAAAACCGCCAAGAAAAATGCTGAGACTCGCACTGATAGCACTTTCTGATGTATTTAACTCTGTTTTCATTACTCCAAAAGCAGGTAGATACATATCAATAGCCAAATAGCCGAGCATACTCAGGCCAGCGAGATAAAACATGAATGAAATGGAATTTTTATTTGTTGTCATTGTGTTAATAACTTGGTGTGGTAATTGATAAGAAGATACAAGGCTTATTCTATATGGCATGATTTTTACTTGTGAAACGGTAATATTTGCATCATGTTATGAAAAAAATTGAAAGGAATAAATATGTGGTCTGAATACTCGCTGGAAGTTGTTGATGCTGTAGCCAGAACAGGAAGTTTCAGTGCAGCTGCATCAGAACTTCATCGTGTCCCTTCTGCTATCAGCTATACGGTAAAACAACTCGAAGAATGGTTGGCTGTACCTTTATTTGAGCGTCGTCACCGTGATGTAGAATTAACGGAAGCGGGAGGTATTTTTGTTAAAGAAGCTCGTTCTGTTATCAAAAAAATGCATCACACTCGCCATCAATGTCAGCAGGTGGCTAATGGTTGGAGAGGGCAGTTCAGCATTGCCGTTGATCAAGTTGTAAAACCTGAACGAACGCTCCAACTTATTCTGGATTTTTACCGGCATTTTCCAGATATTGAGTTGCTTATCTATCCTGAAGTTTTTAATGGTGTGTGGGATGCACTGGTAGATGGACGGGTTGATGTCGCCATTGGTGCCACCCGCGCTTCTCCGGTCGGAGAACGATACAGTTTCAGGGATATGGGGTTTATGCCGTGGTTATGCGTTGCTAGCCCTGCACATGAACTGGTTTCGATAGCAGAAAAATTGCATGACGACCAGATGCGAGCTTATTCCAGTTTATGCCTGGAAGATACTTCTCGCAGCCTGCCCAAGCGTGATACATGGGCTTTGGATAATCAACGGCGATTGATTGTGCCTGATTGGGATATTGGGTTGGCTTGCCTGATGGATGGTCTATGTGTAGGAATGGTGCCCAAGCATCGTGCATTACCACTTATCCGCCGCGGAAAATTGATCGCACTTGAGCTTGAACAACCATTGCCTGATAGCCCATGTTGCTTGGCATGGTCGCAAAAAAGCCATTCACCAGCATTAAGCTGGTTGCTTGATTATCTTGGAGATAGTGAAACACTTAATGCTGAATGGTTGCAGGAGGACTGATCGTCAACGGCGATAATCGATGAAAGGCCCATCTGTAACAGATCGACGCTCAACAAGACGCGGATGCACTTCGATAGTTTGTACATTTTCACGTTTATTGATGATCCTGTCCAGTAACATCGAGAAGGCCATCTGTCCCAAGCGTTCTTTGGGCTGGTGGATGGTTGTCAGCGCTGGCGTGAAGTAGCGTGCATTGCGAATATTGTCATAACCAATGATGGAAATATCTTGAGGGACACGTAAACCTAGCTCATCGGCTGCACAGATTGCACCCATTGCCATCACATCGCCACCACAGAAAACGGCTGTGGGGCGATGTTTCTGATTCAGGATCTGATACATAGCTTGATAGCCAGATTCAGGCTCAAAATCGCCCTGCACAATCCATTCATTCCGAATGTCAATATTTGCCTCTTTCAGTGCCTTGAGAAAACCTTGATGACGCCCGCCACCTGTATTTCTTGCTAATGGTCCAGGAATGGAAGCAATATCACGGTGACCGCGTTCAATAAGATAGCGGCCGGCCAAATAACCACCATGGAAAGCGTTATCGATAATCGCATCGGTGAAATCTCCTCTAGATTCACCCCAGTCCATGACCACCATGGGAATATTGCGATAATCTTCTAGCATACCCAAAAGTTGTTCAGGATATTCTGAACACATTACCAGTAAACCATCCACACGCTTTTGAGCGAGCATTGCGAGATAAGCTTTCTGCTTGTCGAGATTGTTGTGAGAATTGCACAAAATCAACGTATAGCCTTTGCTATAGCAACTATTTTCAACGGATTCTATGATTTCGGCAAAATAAGGTGCCTCACTTGAAGTTGCCAGTAATCCGATGGATTTGGTGTGGTTAACCTTCAAACTACGAGCAACGGCGCTGGGAGAATAGTTTAATTCTTTTATGGCAGCCCAAACTGCGATTTTTGTATCTTCGGCGACGAAACGGGTTTTATTGATAACATGGGATACGGTTGTGGTCGAAACACCAGCGCGTTTAGCCACATCTTTAATCGTTGCCATGATAAAAAAGACTCCTGACCTTATGGTCTAAATTTATAGATCTTTGTTAATCGTTTGCCAGTATATTTATATAGGATGAAGGCTGGCAATAATTTAGCGGTAAACCTTGAATTTTGTCTGATCTAGCTCAAAAGTGAAAGCAATAATCGATGCTATAAAGTATATGCACTAAATGTCAAATGATGCTTTTTATGTAATAGGGTGAATAACCATTTAAAGTTTATGGTATTGCGGGGCCTTAGTTTTCACATTGAGGGTTTTATGGATATAGATTTGAAGTTGGGATTATTGACTGCCAGTAGCGCATTAGTAATGATTGTTACTCTAGCAAGTCTTTGCCTGGTCTAGAAAAAATTGAAGGGCAGCGTCGCCTGCTTTTGTTTTAAGGGTAAACTTTCGCTATCCAAGACTTATGGAATTGGGAAAGTCTACCCTTGCTATTTCAAACTGGCTTGAGCGTTTATCTCAGAAAACTTAAGCCAGATTTTCTTCAACAAATTTCCAGTTGACCAGAGCCCAGAAATGCTCCAGATATTGAGGGCGCGCATTACGGTAATCGATGTAATATGCGTGTTCCCAAACATCAACTGTCAGTACAGGTTTATCTTTACCAGTCAATGGAGTTGCGGCATTGGAAGTATTGACGATAGCCACGCTACCATCAGCTTTCTTGACCAGCCATGTCCAACCCGAACCAAAATTTTTCAGTGCAGCATCAGTAAACTGCTGTTTGAACTCAGTAAAAGAGCCGAAAGCACTGTTAATAGCGTCTGCAACTTTTCCAGTTGGTTCACCACCCCCGTTTGGTGACAGGCTATTCCAGTAGAAAGTGTGATTCCAGACTTGTGCTGCGTTATTGAAGATGCCGCCTTCGGATGTTTTGATGATTTCTTCCAGTGATTTTCCGGCAAATTCGGTATCTTTAACCAGATTGTTCAGGTTCACAACGTAGGCGTTATGATGTTTGCCGTAATGATATTCCAGAGTTTCGGCTGAAATGTGTGGTTCCAGGGCATTTTTGGCATAAGGTAATGCTGGTAATTCAAAAGACATTGCATGCTCCTTTTTAATATCGGGTTTTTGGCTCTACAAGCCATGGTTAACAAGGTGACAACCATGGGCAGAGCAAATTCAAGCTTATTATCATGTTGCTATTTTGATAATTATCTTAACAACTTTTCAGCTAAATAACAGGGAAAAAGATACGACTTAACTGCGATTTGGAGTGGAACTGAACTGTAGTACTGATTGTAAACGATCACAGGGGATGAAAGCATCACATAGCCATCTATAGCAGATTGCAACATAAAAGTTACATAAGAAAGTTCGCGGTAGAAAATTCGCGGTAGAAAGTGGTATTCTGAATCAATCTTTTCTGATGCTGATAAACAGCGCTTGTGGTTTAAGGAAGTAAAAATGATGAGTATTGAGAAAAACGAACGCCCGGTTGAAGAAACAACGACTATTGGAAAAATAGAACGCCAGATCAAAGAAAATCCAATCTTGCTGTACATGAAAGGTTCCCCAAAGCTGCCAAACTGTGGTTTCTCTGCTCAGGCGGTTCAGGCGCTGTCTGCCTGTGGTGAACGTTTTGCTTACGTAGATATCCTGCAAAATCCTGATATCCGTGCAGAATTGCCTAAATATGCAAACTGGCCGACATTTCCTCAGCTTTGGGTAGATGGTGAGTTGGTAGGTGGTTGTGACATTCTCATTGAAATGTATCAGAGTGGTGAATTACAAGCGTTGATCAAAGATACTGCTGACAAGTACCGTGAACAGGCAGGCTGCGATAGCGAATAATTTATCATTTTGGTGAATAATGGTTAAAGCCCCATACATCTTCAGTAGGTATGGGGCTTGATTTATCAGGATTCGTTATTTGGGGAAGGTAATGGCCAGCCGCCTAGTCGTTTCCAGCGGTTAACGAGTTCACAGAACAGCAGGGCAGTCCGGTCTGTATCATACAGCGCGCTATGAGCCTGATTGCTGTCAAATGGTATTTCCGCTGTGATACAGGCTTTGGCCAGGATTGTTTGGCCGAGCACCAAACCACTCAGAGCTGCGGTATCAAAAGTGGCGAAAGGGTGAAATGGGTTACGTTTCAAACCAGAACGCTCTGCTGCTGCCATGACAAAGTTGTGATCAAAACTGGCATTATGGGCGACTATAATCGCGCGGTTGCAATTATTGTCTTTCATACCTTTGCGGATCATTTTGAAAATGGCATGTAATGCGGTGTATTCACTGACTGCTCCCCGCAATGGATTGGTCGGATCAATCCCTGTGAATGCCAGCGCTGCTGGGTCAAGGTTAGCGCCTTCAAAGGGGTCAATATGAAAATGCAGTGTGTCAGCTGGCATCAGCCAACCCTCTTCATCCATCTTTAAAGTAATTGCTGCGATTTCAAGTAAAGCATCTGTCTGTGCATTAAAACCACCGGTTTCTACATCAATGACAACAGGATAGTAGCCACGAAAACGTCCACTTAGCATGTTTTGATCTTTTTTATTAGACATCTGATTCAGTTCTTAACTTCATGATAGTGGATATTATGACAAAATTTGGCATGTATTGCAGAAGTAATGCCTATCCAATTTAGAAATGAAGGGCATGGGGAATGCCCTTTGCATGTAGAAATAGTTAATTTCCTAATGCACTACTGCCGCTTTGGTTTTCGATTAATTCGATTTTATAGCCATCGGGATCTTCAACAAACGCGATGACTGTTGTTCCGCCTTTGACAGGTCCAGCCTCGCGAGTCACATTTCCACCAGAGAGCTTGATGCGCTCACAAGTTGCCGCAACATCGTCCACACCCAAGGCAATATGCCCAAATGCGGTTCCCATTTCGTAGCTTTCAACATCCCAATTATAGGTTAACTCAATGACTGCACCTTGGCTTTCATCGGTATAACCGACAAAAGCGAGGGAATATTTATACTCTGGATTTTCGCTGGTGCGAAGTAGACGCATACCCATCACTTGAGTATAGAAATCAATCGAGCGCTGCATGTTGCCAACACGGATCATGGTATGGAGTAAACGCATAATTACCTCTTGAACTTTATAATTTTATTGCGAAATATCCTTATTTAGGAAAGTCCTTATTTGGGATAATATTATGGCGAAATTTCGCTCATTAACTACATATGTGTGGTTAGCTATAACTATAACTTGTATAGATAAAATAATTCAATTTGTCCTTTCAACTTTCATATATTATTTCATACTATTACTATTTAATTTTAAATTATCACAATTGTTCTTATCCTGCGTCAGTATGTCAATTCTCACAGGGTAAGTGCTTGGTAGGTCTAGATACAGGAGGATTAGATGGCTGAACAATTAGAGTTTTTCGCTATTCCAACCCCTTGCAAAGGGGGTTGTGAATCTGATTCCCGTGGTTTTTGCCGAGGATGTTATCGGAGCAGAGAAGGGTGGTTTATGTGGATGAAATTATCCGATAGACAAAAAATAGAAATATTTAGGTTATGTTATTAAAGTCATCTAAATAATTTAAAGAATTAAGGAAAAAATACGATATTAACCTGAATTAACCTGAATTATTTTGATTTTTCACTGATTTGTTTAAAAAAAACACTTACATGAATAATAGTTTATTATTACCTTAAAAATAAGAAATATTACTAGTATTAAATGATGTATAATTTATATTACACGCTTTTTATTTAACATAGGTCATTTTTAAATATCGTTCATGTTGACTAATTACCGTGTTTCGATAAAATTTTCTTATCAAAGTATTACTTATTGAACAATAAAAGAGCTTATTTTCTATCTTATTGTTTTTAATGTTATTTATTATAATATGAACTATCGTTGTAAGAGAAAAATGATATTAATGTAAAAATATATAGATTAGTATTTGGATGGCGGTTATTCTTATAGAACTTTAACCGAGTGGAACTGTATCTATTTTTAGGGTTTGTATTTATTTTTTTGATATTTAAAATTACAATAGTTTAGCTAGAGGATTATTTTATACAGTTTATATCGTTGGTGGATTAATGCGCGATTTTATTCGGTGCGCCGTAAAACTTCGCTCTTTAGGGCGACGAAGATGTCAACTTTGAGTAACAAGCCAACGCGACACTAATTAGGTAATTAGCGAAATTCCTGACTCTGCTAATGTAAGCATGATATAGGTGCGTATCCATTATTCATATGAATAAACTGATTGGATAATTCATTGATGTTATATGAGTCTCTAATTATAAGGAGGGGTAATTGGAATTGACATTGGGATCAGACCTAGCACGTTTAGTTCGTGTTTGGCGCGCTTTAATTGATCATCGTTTGAAACCGTTGAAATTAACTCAGACACATTGGGTTACTCTATACAATATTAGTCAGTTACCACCAGAGCAGTCACAGATACAACTTGCGAAAGCTATTGGTATCGAACAACCCTCTTTGGTGAGGACTCTGGATCAATTAGAAGAAAAGCAACTGATTACACGTCACACATGTGCTAATGACAGGCGTGCGAAAAGAATCAAATTAACCGAGGAATCGGAAACTTTTATCAGAGAAGTTGACAGTGTTATTGGCTCTACAAGGAAAGATATCTTGGAGGGAATTACTCATGATGAGTTAATTCTGCTTGCTTCTGTAATAAAAAAGATTGAGAAGAATATTAGCCAATTGCATAAACAGGTAATATAAAAATTAACCGATAAAGAGAAAATCGCGGTCCAGTAGATACTGGCAAGCCGCGATTTTTTTGGTTTGATTGTACGTGAACTAATAATGTCAGAGTGGCGATACTGTAGTCGAATTTCCACCGTCAGCGATCTTGACACGTTGGCCTTTGCTGAAGACGACTTGATCCTGTTTCTGTACTACGACGATATTCCTTCCGCTATCAGTGCGAATATCTAATTCGACACCTTTCGTTTTATTGATGGCCCCTTCAATCCCCTGGCCAGCCATCCCACCAGCAATAGCACCTGCGGCTGTAGCAAGTCTTTGGCCTGTACCATCACCGACTGTGTTACCCAATAACCCTCCTAAAACAGCACCACCAATCAAACCCAGCATATTTTGGTTACCAGCCTGAGCACCTTTAATATACACAGGACGTACAGACAGAATAGTGCCGTAGGTTACGTTTTGAACTTGTTTGGCTTGATCAATAGAGTAGGTATCACTAGAAAGTGCTCCCATGTCTGCGCAACCAGACAATGTTGTTACTACAACTGCACCAACCAGGAAACGTTTGAACATAGTTACTCCTAATTTTAATGCCCAATGGGAAAGCCTGATAATAAACCTACAACCAAGCATTAGGCTACTATTGCCAGCGACAGTCTGGCGACTAATTGCCGATACACTAACAGCGCATTTCTCGATAAATAATAAATACTGAAGACGAACTCCTAAAGGAATAATTCCTGACCAAAAGTTTAGCATGTTTTGTGAAGGACTCTCCAAAACTCAGATTTTATCTCTGATATTGACTGCTAAACATATATAGTCCAAATAGATGTGTTTCATAGTTTATGTAAGATTAAATGTAATCTACGAACGAAATGTAATCCACTCTTTAAATAGGGGAGTATTTATGAAGTCAGGACGTTATATCGGTGTCATGTCTGGTACTAGCATGGATGGAGTTGATGTTGTTCTGGCGGAGATTAGCGATAAGATTGTTGCACAGCAAGTGAGTTATTCTCACCCATTTCCACAAGAGCTTAAGCAAAAATTGCTTTCCATCTGTCAAGGTCAACAGACGACATTATCTATGGTCGGCCAGTTTGACTATGAACTTGGAACACTTTTTTCCGAAGCAGTAAAAGGCCTGATGAATAAAGCTGGGCTAACCGCAAGCGACATTACAGCAGTTGGCTGTCATGGGCAGACAGTATGGCATGAACCAGACGGCGAAAAACCCTTTACTATGCAAATCGGTGATAATAATCGTGTCGCTGCATTGACCAATATTACTACTGTGGGCGATTTCAGGCGGCGTGATATGGCTTATGGTGGTCAGGGCGCACCTTTAGTACCCGCATTTCATATGGCGGTTCTCGGGCATCCAACAGAAAGACGCATTATTCTGAATATTGGCGGGATCGCAAATATCTCCGCACTTCTGCCAGATTCTGCTGTTAAAGGATATGATACTGGGCCAGGGAATATGCTGATGGATGCATGGATATGGCGGCATAAGCAGTTACCTTATGATAAGGATGCTCAGTGGGCGAATGAAGGAATAGTCAATCAACGCTTGCTCCAAAAAATGATTTCTGATCCTTACTTTGCACGTATTGCACCGAAGAGTACGGGGCGTGAGTACTTCAATATGGCATGGTTGGAAAAACAGTTGGCAGATTTTCCCGACGTCTCATCTGTAGATATTCAGGCAACGCTGGCTGAACTAACCGCGGTAAGTATTGCACAACAGGTCATCTTGAGTGGTGGGTGTGAGCGTTTGCTTGTCTGCGGAGGTGGAGCACGGAATCCACGTGTAATGAGCCGCTTATCTGATTTATTGCCAATTACTGAAGTTGCTACGACCGACAGATATGGGTTGAGTGGTGACGATATGGAAGCACTGGCATTTGCTTGGCTGGCATTCCGCACTATGTCTGGATTGTCGGGTAACTTGCCGTCAGTAACGGGTGCGGACAGGGAAACGATTTTAGGGGCAATTTATCCTGTTGCCAGCAGATAACAATGATATGTTAATACTCACTAAGAAATCGAGAGTTAGAAATGTCAGAACATAATGAAACGGGTATCGCAGACCTGCGCCGCGAATATATACGTGGTGGATTGAGGCGAAAGGATCTTACTAAAGAACCGATTGAACTTTTTGAACTTTGGTTGAAACAGGCTTGTGAAGCCAAACTTATTGACCCTACGGCAATGTGCATTGCTACAGTTGATGAACACGGTCAGCCTTACCAACGTATTGTTTTATTAAAACATTTTGATGCCCGTAGCTTGGTTTTTTATACCAACCTTGGTAGCCGCAAGGCGAAGCATCTGACCCAGAATAACCGAATCAGCCTCCATTTTCCGTGGTACCAGCTTGAACGGCAGGTCAGTTTCCTTGGCAAAGCTGAACGCTTATCTCCTACAGAGGTTGTGAAATATTTCCATAGCCGCCCAAGAGATAGCCAAATCGCTGCATGGGTGTCACAACAATCTTCCCGTATTTCTACTAGAGGCATTCTAGAAGGTAAATTTCTGGAGTTGAAACAGAAATTCCAGAGTGGAGAAGTGCCGCTACCCAGTTTCTGGGGAGGATTCAAAGTCGAATTCGATTCTGTGGAGTTTTGGCAGGGAGGCGCGTATCGCCTTCACGATCGTTTTTTATACCAGCGGGAAGGCGAAGAGTGGCATATTGATCGCCTTGCACCCTAAGAGATTAATTACTGTTTTTAATACTGGTACTTAAATTACTGGCGTTTTATGCTATAGCACGCAATTTATAACGAGTTACTTATATAGGTCATTATATAGGTAAAGTATACAAACCGATGGAGCCATTGATGTTTAGCAATAACCTGATAAAACAACTGCAAGATCGGGGCCTTGTTGCCCAGGTAACGGATGAAGAAGCGTTAGCAGAGAGGCTGGCGCAAGGTCCGGTTTCTCTCTATTGCGGCTTCGATCCTACCGCTGACAGCTTGCATTTGGGGCATCTGGTTCCCTTGCTGTGTTTAAAACGATTCCAACTGACCGGGCATAAGCCTATCGCGTTGGTAGGTGGTGCGACAGGTTTGATTGGCGATCCCAGTTTTAAAGCAACTGAACGCAAATTAAATACAGAAGAGACCGTTAAAGAGTGGGTTGAAAAAATTCGTAAACAGGTTTCACCATTCCTCGATTTCGATTGTGGTGAAAACCGTGCGGAAATTGCCAATAACTATGAGTGGTTTGGGGAAATGGATGTGCTTACTTTCCTGCGTGATATCGGGAAACATTTCTCTGTTAATCAGATGATCAACAGAGAGGCGGTAAAGCAGCGTCTACATCGTGATGATGTTGGTATTTCGTACACTGAGTTTTCTTATAACCTGTTGCAATCATATGACTTTGCTAACCTGAATGGAAAATATGGTGTTGAATTGCAGATTGGCGGTTCAGACCAATGGGGCAACATTACTTCAGGTATCGACTTAACGCGCCGCTTACACCAGAAACAAGTTTTCGGTTTGACAGTGCCACTGATCACTAAATCTGATGGTACTAAATTCGGTAAGACAGAAGGTGGTGCAGTTTGGTTAGATCCAAAGAAAACCAGCCCGTATAAATTCTACCAATTTTGGATTAGTACCGCGGATGCGGACGCTTATCGCTTCCTGAAGTTCTTTACTTTTATGAGCATTGAAGAGATTAATGCTTTGGAAGAAGAAGATAAGAACAGCGGTAAGGCTCCGCGCGCCCAGTATGTATTGGCAGAGCAAGTGACGGGTATGGTACATGGTGAAGCCGGTCTTGCTGCGGCGAAACGCATTACTAATAGCCTGTTTTCTGGCATTGTTGCAGATTTGACTGAAGAAGATCTTGCTCAATTGGCGCAAGATGGTATGCCAGCGATTGAACTGGAAAAAGACGCTGATTTGCAACAAGCTCTGGTCACCGCTGGGCTGGTACCTTCCCGTGGTCAAGCTCGTACCATGATCGGTTCTAATGCGGTTTCCATCAATGGTGAAAAACAATCCGATGCTGAATATACGTTCGCGGACAGCGATCGTTTGTTTGAGCGTTATACTTTGTTACGCCGTGGTAAAAAGCATTATTGCCTTATCAACTGGAAATAACTCATAAAGACGTAGTTGTAGTTAAAGACACAGTGAAAAACAAAGTTAAGGGCAACAGCAATGTTGCCCTTAAAAAATTCGACTTGTTAATAAGCCGCTCATGAATCACAAAATAATAAATTAGGCCTTATCATGAAAAATGTTCTTTCAATTCAGTCTCATGTTGTTTTTGGTCATGCTGGGAACAGTGCTGCTGTTTTTCCAATGCGTCGAATGGGAGTGAACGTATGGCCATTGAATACGGTTCAATTTTCCAATCATACCCAATATCCTCAATGGCGTGGTTGTGTTATGCCGCCAGAGCATTTGGCTGAAATTGCCCAGGGAATTGGTGAAATTGATAAATTAGTTTCCTGCAATGCGGTACTGAGTGGTTACATTGGTTCTGCGGAACAGGGAAACCATATTCTTGATATTGTAAGACAGGTTAAGCAAGCCAATCCCGAAGCATGGTATTTCTGTGATCCCGTGATGGGACATCCAGAAAAAGGGTGTATTGTCGCTCCTGGAATTGCAGAATTCCTCTGTGAGAAAGCATTACCCATCAGCGATATCATTGCTCCTAATTTACTGGAGCTGGAAACGTTGAGCATGCGGAAAATCGAAAATGTAGAACAAGCTATATCCGCAGCCCGCGCATTGTGCGAAAAAGGCCCAGAGATTGTTTTAGTCAAACACCTCAATCGTGCAGGCTACAGAGCAGATCGCTTTGAAATGCTTTTGGTGACTAAAGAACATAGTTGGCATATTAGTCGTCCATTGATTAATACGGGTGAACGTCAACCTGTGGGTGTTGGTGATTTAACGAGTGGTTTGTTGCTCGTCAATTTACTGAAAAGTACATCTCTAACAGATGAAGCATTACAAGCGGCGCTGGAGCATGTTGCATCAGCAGTCTACGAAGTGATGCTGGAGACTCAGGAGAGAGGGGAATATGAGTTACAGATTATTGCCGCTCAAGATAAAATGGTCATTCCAACACATCAATTCAGTGCGGCGCAAATTGACTGACGATCAAGATTGTCGATAAAGTTATGCTTCCGGTAGCTTAAATTATTTTTTTGGCGCACCGGAAGCGATAATTCTCAGATTTAAATTAACCCTTCTGCTTTTAAAGCATCCTGAACATGTGAGCGCTGTCTGATATTTTGCAGATAGGCACTCAAATGGCTGAGTTCGGATAAATCCAGTTTTATATCAGATGTCCAGCCACAGGTTGTGAAGAGATAAGCATCTATGACTGTAAAATGATCGCCAGCAATATACGAGCGTCTTGACAAAATATCATCAAGGTAAGTAAATTTTTACAGTAATTTATGGCGAGTAATCGAAGGATAGCTTTCTGGTGCCTCCATTGCTGGGGAGAATGCCCAGAGGCTTCGATGTATTTCGCTGGCGACATAACTCAGCCATTCGATTTGTTGGTAGCGTTCAATTAGAACAATATGAGGATAGATGAAGATAATACAGAGGTGGAGGGAAAAAAATAAGCCCAGAAATACAGTTATCACCAGGCTTATTTTAAGATATCAATGAGTTATTGAAATTATTTCAATTCCAGCTCATTCATGGCAGCGATACTGAAACCGCCATCGACATGCATAATTTCGCCTGTCACACCACCAGCAAGATCAGAACACAGGAATGCTGCTGCATTACCTACATCTTCTGTTGTTACAGTACGGCGAATAGGTGTTACCGCTTCGCAGTGTGCCAGCATCTTGCGGAAATCTTTGATGCCAGATGCTGCCAGTGTACGAATTGGGCCTGCGGAGATACCGTTAACACGAACACCTTCAGCACCCATTGCATTCGCCATATAACGCACGTTAGCTTCCAGAGAAGCTTTTGCCAGACCCATTACGTTGTAATTAGGGATTGCACGTTCTGCACCCAGATAGCTCAGAGTGAGAAGGGCTGAGTTAGGATTCAACATGTTGCGGCATGATTTCGCCATAGCGACGAAGCTGTATGCACTGATATCATGTGCAATTTTGAAACCTTCACGGTTGACGGCATTAACATAATCACCATCAAGCTGCTCAGCAGGAGCATAACCAATAGAGTGAACAAAGCCGTCAAACTTAGGCCATACTTTACCTAGTTCAGCGAATAATGCGTCAATACTTTCATCTTCAGCCACATCACATGGCAGAATGATGTTCGAATCCAATGATGCCGCGAATTCTTCGACACGAAGTTTTAACTTGTCATTCTGGTAGGTAAAAGCCAGCTCAGCTCCTTGATCGTGCATTGCCTTGGCAATTCCATAAGCGATAGACAGTTTGCTGGCTACGCCAGTAATGAGAATGCGCTTGCCGGTCATGAAACCCATAGCAGTATCCTTATTGTTCTTAGTGGTCAACACCAGAGTTATATTGTGGAGTAACAAAAATATATAATTACTATAACTAGGGTATTTGTTGTTAATAAACGGGAATGATTCTACCACGCTGGAGAAAAATGTGGTGAGTTTCCCACTCTGCTCCGAGCAGTGAATAAAATACGTCCAGTAGTAAAAAAATATTAAGTGATATCCTGCCGCCATGCTTCGGCGGACAGTGGTTCGCCAAAATGGCTGGATATCAGTTTACGCGTAATATCGTGTAATGGTGAGGCCAATACTTCCGCTGTATTGCCACGTTCTACTACTTCTCCCTGATGCATTACCAGCACCTGATCACTGATGTGTTTCATCATGCCGAGGTGCTGGGTGACATAGATATAGGCAATGCCGTGCTTCTCTTGTAGTTCCAACATCAGGTTAATGATTTGGGAACGCATGGACATATCAAGAGAAGCCAATGCTTCATCTGCAACAATAATCTGTGGTTGTAATATCAGCGCCCGTGCCAATGCCACGCGCTGTTTCTGACCTGAAGCGAGCATGTGCGGATAATAGTAGGCATGATCTGGCAGCAAACCAACTTGACGTAACGTCTGGTTGATTTGCTTCTCTCGCTCAGAAGAAGAAAGCTCCGTATTCAAGATTAATGGCACATCTAGAATCTGCCCAATACGCTGACGGGGATTCAATGATGTACTGGGATCTTGGAAAATCATGCGGATACGTTGGCTGCGATAACTGTAATCCCCATAGGCCAGTTGATGGTTATTAATCAGAATATCGCCCGAAGTGGGTTCGATAACACCTGACAGCATTCTTGCCAGCGTGGATTTACCGGAGCCATTCGCACCAATGATTGCCAGCGTTTTTTTGGGCTGCAGAGTAAAGCTTACGGGCTTTACAGCATCAAGGTGGTGATGGCGAAACAGTCCGGTTCGGTAGCGGAATGTTTTAGTCAGATTTTTAACTTCCAGTAATGTCTCAATCAATTACTGTTCCTCCATGTTCAAGGGGAAATGACAGGCGAAGGAATGATTTTTAACTCCCCGCAAACGTGGGGTTTCAATACAGGTTTTCTGGGCATAGGGACAACGAGGTCCCAAGCGGCATCCTATCGGTAAATGCTCCAGTGATGGAATAGCCCCTGATAAAGTATTTAAACGGCCTTTATGAGGCAATGGATTGTTGCCAAAATCAGGAATTGAGCGAATAAGTGCCTGAGTATAAGGATGATGAGGTGTCACTAGCAATTCATCGGGTGTGGCACTTTCCACTGTTTGACCGCAATACAGTACATTAATGCGCTTGACCAGTTTGCTCATCATTTGCAGATCATGGCTAATCAGCAAGATTGTCATGTTGTTGTTCTGGTTTAGGCTCGATAGTAAGCGGAATATCTGGGCTTGTGTTGTTGGCTCCATTGCGTTGGTGGGTTCATCTGCAATCAGCAGTCGTGGCTGGTTGGCGAGTGCAATGGCAATCATCACTTTCTGACATTCTCCATCCGTTAACTCATAAGGATAACAGTGCATGATGGCATAGTGATCTTTAATCCCAACTCGATGCAGTAGTTCGATGGCACGCCGTTTTCGCCAATTAAACCGCTGCCACCAGCGACCTTTATAGGTCCAGCCCGGGATGGATTGAATGAGCTGTTTGCCAATACTTTCTGATGGATCAAGGCATGACTGAGGCTCTTGAAAAATCATCGAAATGTTGTGTCCGATGACTTTCCGACGTTGTCTTAACGTCAGGCGCAATAAGTCAATGTCGTTGAAACGAAAACGGTCTGCGGTGACGCTGAGGTTGTCTTTCGTGACACCACAGATTGCCTTGGCAATCAAACTTTTACCAGATCCTGATTCACCCGCTAATCCGAGTATTTCACCTTCTGTCAGTGAAATACTCATACGGTCAACCACTTTAACGGGGCCTTCTGACGTCATAAATTCAATGGTGAGATTTCGGATATCGAGCAGAGGCATTATTCGACTCCTGCATTAATGGCGCGGTGCAGTCCGTCACCGAGTAAATTAACCAGTAAGACACTGAGCGTAATGGCAGCACCGGGTAACATGACGGTCCAAGGGGCAGAGTAAATGAGTTCTAATGAATTCCCCAGCATGGCTCCCCATTCAGGTGATGGTAATTGAGCACCTAGATCGAGAAAGCCTAATGCAGCAATATCAAGAATAGCGATAGAGAGTGCGCGGGTTAATTCACTGACTATCGCCGCTGTAATATTAGGAAAGACGGCATATCGCAAAATCCGATAATTTGAAGCACCATCCAGACGTGCTGCGATAATATACTCTTTATCCAGCTCATCGTGTACAGCAGTATAAATTGTGCGCACTATCCTCGGCAGTAATGCCAGCCAGATAGCAATCATTGCATGTTGCAGACTGGCTCCTACAAAAGCCACGACAATGATAGCCAGTAACAGTGAGGGAATTGAAAGTAATGTCTCAAGAATATGGTTCAAGACAGCAGATCTCAGTCCATGAGTCATACCAGCAAGGCTACCGATAGCTAATCCAGCAATTGCCGCTGCGGCAGTCACAATTAATGCCGCTCCAAATGTGGAAGACGTGCCAATCAGCAAACGACTGAAAATATCTCGCCCGAGATCATCAGTTCCAAGGAAAAAGGCGACATTCCCGTGGTGTGACCATGACGGGGGCATAAGCTGGTACATAAATTGCTGATCAAGTTGATAGGGGGCAATTTGTCCACCCAAAAGACTTAATGCAATTAAAATCAGTACCCCATAAAAACCCGTCATTGCCAGTATATCAGCATAGAAAAAACGCCAGATAACTTTCAGTGGAGAAGGCATTTTCTTTTCACGGTAGAAATTATCTAAGGGCATACCATTCCTTATGCTTCAGGGGATTAGCTATCGCGCCAATAATATCAGTCAGCACATTCACTGAAATAACCAAAGCTCCGATCACCATCACGCCAGCCGAGATGGCTGAATAATCCTGCTGGCGAATGGCGATGATGAGCCAGTGTCCCAAACCCGGCCAGTTGAATACCTGCTCTGTTACCATTGCCAGCGTGAGCATGGTTGAAAATTGTAATCCCAGTTTAGGAATAATGGGAGGCAGGGCATTATGCAACAAGTGGCGCCGAATAATCGTCAATCGTGACAGTCCGCGAGTGGCTGCCGATTTGATATAGTTTGATGCGGAGACTTCCTCTGCACTGTTGCGCATTAAACGAATGACTTCGGTCATGGGTGCAACGGCTAGTGTGATGACGGGTAAGATCATGTGCAAAATGACATTCACGATCATTTCATTGCGATAAGGTTCTTTGGACAGCCAGGCATCAGCCAGTGCGGAACCTGTCACTTGCTCCATCCGATACAGTAAATCAAATCGTCCTGAGACTGGCAGCCATCCCAAATACAGTGAAAAGAGGAGAGTGAGTAACAGGGCCAGCCAGAAAACAGGAATGGAAAAACCCAATAGGGCAAATGTACTGATGATTGTATCTGCCTTTTTGTTGCGCCAGACGCCAGCAATGATCCCCAAAGGAATGCCGATTAATAACGCCATAGAAAAAGAGAGAATACAAAGCTCCATAGTTGCAGGAAAAACGCTGTACAACTGTTCAATAATACGTTCGCCATTAATGCTGGAAATGCCAAAATCCCACTGTAACAGGCTGTGGAGATAGAACACATAGGCATCAGTCAATGATGCACCGCTCAAAGGTCCATGAGGCGTGAAATACATCAGGCTGAAACTGATTAATGAAAGAAAAAACAGCGTCACAAGCAGAAGCAATAAACGACGCAGAATATAAATAATCATTTGCTTCCCTTTTTATTTCCAGTAGGCGTGGTCGTTTCCTGTACGCGGTAGACTCCAGCAAAGGAGCTATTGCCAAATGGGCTCAATACTAATCCTTTAATGTTATAACGAAATATCTGTAGTTGTGTTGGATAAGCTAATGGTAGTACAGGTAATTGCTGGGCAAGGATTTTCTGGGCAATATGATAGTTTTCAATACGTGATGCAAGTTGCTGATTTAATAAAGCTTGATGGAGTGCATCATCAAAGGCTGAGTCGCACCAATGGCTCAAATTGGTTTGGGAAGCGATGGCTGCACAACTCAATAGTGGCCGGAAAAAACTATCAGGATCGTTACTGTCAGTAGACCAGCCAGCTAGAGTCATGTCATGGGTTTTATCCATCAGTTGGTTTTCCTGAGCACGGCCTTCGACAGGATGGATAGACATCTTAATACCAACCTGTGCCAAATCGGCCTGAATCAGTTCTGCCATTTTCAATGGGCTCGGGTTATAAGATTGTGAAGCCGTTGGTACCCATAATGTCAGTTCTAATCCATTTAATCCCAGTTCAGTTAGCATTTTTCGTGATTTTTCGGGATTATATTCGGTTATTTCCGCACTATTATCATAAGCCCATGATGCGCGTGGTAAAATTGAGGCAGCCGTTTCAGCCGTGCCATAATAGATGGATTTCATCAGTCGCTGATTATTGATGGCATATGCAATGGCTTGACGAACTGCCAGCTTGTCCAGCGGTGGTTTGCTAGTATTGAACGCAAGATAGGCGATATTCATACCTGAGCGTAATGTCTGGTGCAGGTTCGGATTATCATGCAGCACACTGAACTGATTCGCGGGAGGATAGGCCAATACATCACATTCCCCCGTCAGCAGTTTAGAAATTCTGCCTGTGCCGCCGGCGCCGGCATCTATAACAACCTGTTCCATGTATGGCTTGCCCTTCCAATACTTATCATGACGGATAAGTCGAATAAATTGTTCCGCCCGATAATCTTCCAGCATGAATGGCCCTGTTCCGACTGGTTTCCAATCAATTTGTTCCTGCCGATTTATCTTATGCAGTTTTTGCCCATACTCTTCAGACAATATTGAGGCATAGTGAGTTGCCAAGTGCCAGGGAAACGACGCATCAGGTGCATTAAGGCGAAATTCGACTGTATATTTATCGATTTTTTGAATACTCAGTACAGAATCACCAAATTGCAAACTATCAAAATAGGGGTAATCCCCACCGTTGACATAATGGTAATAGTGCGTTTTATCGAATAAGCGACGGAAGCTGAAAACAACATCATCGGCATTCATGGTGCGGGTTGGCGTAAACCAGTCCGTTGATTGGAAAGCGACATTATGGCGCAGGTAAAAACGGTATGTTGCCCCGTTGTCCCGCACTTCCCAGCGGGAAGCCAGTTCTGGTATCAAACGATAGGTCAGAGGGTCAACACCTAAGAGACGATCATAAATCTGGGCAGCCAGAGTGTCCACAGTCAGGCCGCTGATAGCCATCTGAGGGTTAAAAGTATTCAGATTGCCGTTAACGCAATAAATAAAACCATTCTGCCGCAAGGCAGCCGACATATAGGATAAATTATCCAATGTGTCGTCAGGAATCGCTTGGTGAGTAGCTTTAGTCGTTTCTGGAATAGCATTGTCAGCAGCCAGTGTGGATGCTGAAAGCAATAATATGATCCAGTAAATCAAATAGCGCATATAAAACATCAATCATAAAAAAGAGTTTGTGCATTGTAACTTAATTAACGCTTTCTGCTCAAAAACAACGGGTAGATCACTATAATGAGAAAAATTCTCAATAAAATACTTTACAAATACTATTGAGAAACATTATCATTTATACCGTGCTTTGGAGAGACATCTTGTGATACTAAATATGTTTTCTCAGAAAAAGCACGACATTGCTCACATTGCTTCCAGTGTTTTTATTAGCCAGCTCGGGTGCTGGCTATTTTTTTATCCCTTTATCCTCTAATTCCTCTTCCCTTTTAATCCATGACATGAATGTTGATATGGTGTTTCTTGATTAATCCACGCAGTTGATGGTAGGTCAGGTTGAGTTTCCCTGCCGCTTTTTTCTGGCTGAACTGGCTTTCTTCCAATGCCTGTATAATCAACTGCTTTTCACTGTCATTTTGCCATTGTCTTAAATCAAAAGGTAAGCAGGGGAGGGAATAAGGCATCACTTCGTTATGATTACACGCAGGAATAGACATTTGTGAAGAAAATATTTGTGATGATGCAAAGGGATTGATAATGATGGTATCTAATTCTTTTTCATTATCTCTGTGTCGATAAATAGAGCGTTCTATCACATTCTTCAATTCACGAATATTTCCGGGCCAGTGATAAGTAAGTAACTGTTGCTTAGCCTCATCGGTAAATCCGGGGAAGAACGACAGGTTCAACTCTCGGCACATCTGAATGGCAAAGTGTTGTGCCAGTAACATGATATCTTGCTGCCTTTGGCGTAGTGGCGGAATTTGAACAACATCAAATGCCAGCCTGTCGAGCAAGTCAGCTCTGAATTTTCCACGGGCAGCCATGGCAGGTAGATCTTCGTTGGTTGCACAGATCAATCGTACATCCACCTGTAGCGATTGATTGCCTCCCACCCGCTCAAGGTAACCGTATTCAATTACCCGCAGTAGCTTTTCTTGTACCTGCATAGGTGCGGTAGCCAGTTCGTCAAGAAACAGTGTTCCCCCATCGGCACGTTCAAAACGTCCTTGATGTTTTGAACGTGCACCCGTAAATGCCCCAGCTTCATGGCCAAACAGCTCAGAATCCAGCAGGTTTTCATTAAGTGCAGCACAATTGAGGGAAATAAAAGAGCCTTGCCAGCGTGGGGAAAGGTAGTGCAAACGACGTGCAATCAATTCCTTGCCGGTTCCTCGTTCTCCCAGCACCAAAACGGGTTTATTTAATTTTGCAAGTGCAGAGACTTGCTCCAGAATTTCAATAAAGCAGTTTGCTTCGCCTAATAGGTTATCAATGAATTGATGCATGGTATTTTTCACCAATAGTTGGTCAATTTAACCACGATAAACTATAGCGCTAAAAAGTTAAAGAGAAATTATATCAAATAATTCAATTGGATAAGCAAGGTATGAAAGTTGGCATGTATCTTGTATTTAATTAAGTGCCTTACCGTATATCTGTTTTAATAGTACACAGGCATAACATACATACATTCTAATGAAAGAGGTTTATGACTATGGGTATTTTTTCTCGTTTTGCTGATATCGTTAACGCCAATATCTCTTCCCTGCTGGATAAAGCAGAAGATCCACAGAAAATGATCCGCCTGATGATTCAGGAAATGGAAGATACGCTGGTGGAAATTCGTTCAACATCGGCCCGCACATTAGCAGAGAAAAAACAGCTTTTGCGTCGTATCGGTGTTGGTGAGAATCAAATAGAAGGCTGGCAAGAAAAAGCCGAACTGGCGTTAAGTAAAGAAAAAGAAGATCTGGCTCGCGCCGCTTTGATTGAAAAACAGAAAATCAGTAATTTGATTTACGCGTTGAAAAATGAACTGTCTATTCTGGATGAAACCCTTGGACGTATTAAAGGGGAAGTAACTGAATTGGAAAACAAACTGACAGAAGCGCGTGCAAGACAACAATCACTGACCCTGCGCCATCAGGCCGCCGCATCTTCCCGTGAAGTACGCCGCCAACTGGACAGCGGTAAAATTGATGAAGCGATGGCACGTTTCGAACAGTTTGAACGTCGAATTGATCATATGGAAGCAGAAGCGGAAGCTATTGGGCTGGGCAAACAGAAATCACTGGAGCAGCAATTCACAGAATTAAAAGCGGATGACGAAATTAGTGCACAATTGGCAGCCTTGAAAGCTAAAATGAGTGTCAAAGATTCACAATGATTAATCATTGACTCACCATTTAAGGAAAGATAATGGGCTATATATTTCTTGGAATCCCGCTGATCCTCTTCGTGCTTTTTGTTTTACCCATCTGGTTGTGGTTGCACTATAGTAACCAGAGTCGGGGTCAGTTAGGGAGCAATGAAATTCAGCGTTTGGAGCAATTGGCAGAGAATGCACGGCATATGCAGGAGCGAATTAAAACGCTGGAAGAGATACTTGATGCAGAGCATCCAAACTGGAGGCAATCATAATGTCGAATACTTATCGCCGGAAACTTTACCGTCTTCCAGAGCAGGGGATGGTGAAAGGAGTTTGTGCTGGGTTGGCGAGTTATTTTAATGTACCGGTTCCGCTCATGCGTACCATCACGGTATTATCGTTGTTCTTTGGATTATTTGGCTTCACGGTATTGGTATATATTATCTTGACCTTTGTTATGGATCCCGCGCCAGCGGGATATCAGGCAGAGGACATAAATAAGAGGCCATCGGGACAAAAGATACTGGATGAGGTTGATTACCAACTGAGGGCAGGTGAAATGCGCCTGCGTCAGATGGAGCGCTATATCACCTCTGATACCTACAGTGTGCGCAGCCGTTTTCGTCAGCTTTAAACCGTGGCAAACTTTATGCAATAGCATCTAAGCCATAGATAAATATGAAATCTGGCCAGTAACGACAGTGAGGATGCCAAATTTTGGCAATAATTCTGTTGATGTTACCAGGCCGGATATAAATTGAGTCACGGTATTCCATTTAGGAGAAACATGAAACGGTTGCAAAACGAATTGAAATCTCTTGTTAATCGTGGAGTAGACCGTCATTTGCGGCTGGCGGTGACAGGATTAAGCCGTAGTGGAAAAACGGCATTTATTACTTCTTTGGTGAACCAGCTTCTTCATGTCCACAGCGGGGCTAGATTGCCGTTGTTTTCTGCTGTGCGGGATGGGCGTTTACTTGGTGTGAAGCGGGTGCCTCAACGGGATTTTGGTGTTCCCCGTTTTGCTTATGATGAAAATATTACCGCATTGCACGATACACCCCCTTATTGGCCAATACCAACGCAGGGCGTGAGTGAAATCCGTCTGGCTCTGCGTTATCGCTCTGAAGATTCCCTGCTGCGTTATCTCAAAGAAACTTCCACCCTGTATCTGGAAATCGTTGATTATCCGGGGGAATGGTTACTGGATTTACCGATGTTGGAGCAGAATTATCTGGCATGGTCACGACAGATGAACGGTATGCTGAAAGGGGAAAGGGCAGATTGGGCTAAACCATGGCTCGAATTATGCCAACAGTGCGATCCCCTGGCACCTGCCGATGAAAATTTGCTTGCCAGAATCGCACAGGCTTATACGCATTATCTGCATCAATGCAAAGCTCAGGGGTTGCATTTCATTCAGCCGGGTCGTTTCATATTACCGGGTGATCTGGCAGGGGCGCCGGCACTACAATTTTTTCCGTGGCTGGATATTAACGGCATCGGGGAGTCACAACTGGCCAAGGCGGATAAACATACCAATATTGGTATGTTGCGGGAACGATTTGCCTACTACTGCGATCACATTGTAAAAGGTTTTTATAAAGAGCACTTTCTTCGTTTTGATCGACAAATTGTTCTGGTTGATTGTTTGCAGCCATTAAACAGCGGTCCACCGGCTTTTAACGACATGCGTCTGGCTCTGGCACAGCTCATGCAGAGTTTTCATTATGGTAAGCGAACCTTATTTCGCCGCTTATTTTCACCTTGCATTGATAAATTGATGTTTGCAGCAAGCAAAGCTGATCACGTGACTGCTGATCAACACGCTAACCTCATATCTCTCTTACAGCAATTAGTTCAGGAAGCGTGGCAGAATGCGGCTTTTGAAGGGATCAGCATGGATTGTGTTGGTTTAGCATCTGTTCAGGCTACTGAAAGTGGTATTGTGCTTCACGATGGTGAAAAAATCCCCGCTATCAAGGGAAATCGGTTGTCAGATGATAAATTGCTGACGTTTTTCCCGGGAGAGGTGCCACAGCGTTTACCGAACAATGACTTCTGGCAAAAACAAGGGTTTAATTTTGAATCTTTTCGGCCAAAACAAGTAAATGTAGATACACCGTTACCTCACATCCGTATGGACAGTGCGATGGAGTTTTTATTGGGAGATAAACTAACATGACTGATCCCTTGAAACCGAGAATTGATTTCGACGATTGTTTAAAGACCCAGTCGGAACCCTCATTGAAATCTAAGAAAGAATTCAATGGACAGGAAAATGAGTTTTGTCCAGTCGCGCCTGAACGGGAAGCAGAAGAGCAAAAAAGCGAGTTTGAAGGCGCAGTCAATGCCGCTCTGAAACCAAAGCGTAGTTTTTGGCGAAAAGTTTTTTCTGGTGCGGTTCTGTTGTTGGGTATTAGTGTGGTTGCGCAGTTTATTCAATGGATATACCAATCATGGCAGCAACACGATTGGATTTCGCTGGGGGTGGCCGCCGCAGGCAGCATGATTGTTTTTGCAGGCATAGGTACTGTAATAAGCGAATGGCAGCGTCTTTATCGTTTGCGTCAACGGACAGAAGAGCGCGATATAGCGAAGTCATTATTGCAAAGTCATGGCATAGGTAAAGGGCGTCAATTTTGTGAGAAGCTGGCGGAGCAGGCTGGAATCGGGCAGCAGCATCCGGCATTGCAACGTTGGCAGGCTGCGGTACATGAGACACATAATGATCGTGAAATCGTCATGCTCTACAGCAAACATGTTCAGCCTGTTTTGGATGTTCAGGCTAAAAAGGAGATCAGCCGCTCGGCAGCAGAATCGGCTTTAATGATTGCTGTCAGCCCACTGGCTATCGTGGATATGGCCTTTATTGCATGGCGAAACATTCGCCTTATTAATCGCATTGCGGCATTATATGGGATCGAATTGGGCTATTTCAGCCGTATTCGCCTGTTCCGATTGGTTTTGTTGAATATAGCTTTTGCTGGTGCATCGGAGCTGGTCAGGGAAGTTGGTATGGATTGGCTGTCACAGGACATTGCTGCCCGGCTTTCGGCACGTGCCGCTCAAGGTATTGGTGCCGGGTTGCTGACGGCACGCTTGGGTATCAAGGCAATGGAACTGTGCCGTCCTTTACCGTGGATTGATAGTGATAAGCCAAAACTGGGGGATTTCCGTCACCAGTTGATCACTCAGCTTAAAAGCACGTTACCGACGAAGATGAAAAGTGCAGTAAAAGGAACAGAGAACAGCGCAGTAATCAAATAGTGGTTACTGTCACGTTATTTTGACGCCCTGTTTTATCGTCAACTTTTACTGACAGGGGCTTCATCTATTGCACCGTAACGGGTAACATTTCAGACGGCTATGAACATCGTGTAAATAAGGTCGGAATAAATGCGATTGGAAGTTACTTGTCAGGATCGAATTGGGTTGACACGCGAGCTACTTGATTTATTGGTTTTACGAAATATTGACCTGAAAGGAATTGAGATTTCTCCTGCACGTCGTATTTACCTTAATTTTACTCAAATTGATTTCAACACCTTTCGCTTATTGATGGCGGAAATTCGCCGTATTAACGGAGTAATAGATGTCAGGACGGTTGCTTTTATGCCGTCAGAAAAAGAGCACAGGGCAATGTGGACATTGCTGGAGTCTGTTCCTGAGCCCATATTTTCTATTGATATGAAAGGAAATATTGATCTGGTTAATCCGGCATCTTTAGTATTATTTGGTCTCAACAAAGAGAGAATTGGTCAAAAAAACATTGGCCACCTTATCAGTAATTACAATTTCCTCCGCTGGCTTGAG
This sequence comes from Xenorhabdus bovienii SS-2004, assembly GCF_000027225.1. Lineage (NCBI taxonomy): Bacteria > Pseudomonadati > Pseudomonadota > Gammaproteobacteria > Enterobacterales > Morganellaceae > Xenorhabdus > Xenorhabdus bovienii. The sequence goes on along the minus strand of NC_013892.1, from coordinate 2,445,299 downwards.
AGTGAACATCATCAACCTCATTCGGCAAATTTAGTCATCAAAGGTCAAGATTACTGCATGGATATTATTCCCATGCAATTAACGGATGAAAATCAGTCTGTTAAATGTGTGGGAGCTGTGATTATGCTTCGTTCAACCACGCGTGTTGCTCTTGTCCCATCGCGTAAAAAGTTTACTGTGAGCGATGACAGTGCTTTTGACAAAATTGTTGCTGTCGGCCCGAAAATGGTTCATGTCGTTGAGCAAATACGTAAAATAGCGATGCTGGATGCACCTTTATTGCTGATTGGTGATACAGGAACAGGAAAAGATGAGTTTGCCAAAGCTTGCCACCTGCGGAGTTCAAGAAGAAAACAGCCTTTTCTAGGATTGAATTGTGCTTCCATGCCGGATGATGTTGCAGAAAGCGAGCTGTTCGGTTATGCCGCAGGAGCTTATCCGAATGCACTGGAAGGTAAGAAAGGTTTTTTTGAGCAGGCTAATGGCGGCACGGTTTTGTTGGATGAAATTGGTGAAATGTCGCCACAAATGCAGATCAAGTTACTGCGTTTTCTCAATGATGGGACGTTTCGTCGTGTTGGTGAAGATGATGAAGTCAAAGTTGATGTCAGGATTATCTGCGCTACCCAAAAAAACTTGGTCGAGCTGGTGCAGAAGGGGGAATTCAGGGAGGATCTCTATTATCGGCTTAATGTATTGACTATCACATTGCCTCCTTTGCGGGAACGTCAGGCGGATATCATGCCGTTGGCGGATTTTTTTGTTACCCGCTTTGCTGAAGAACAGGGGTTAGAAAAGCCTAAATTCGCTCATGAACTGGAACACTTTTTGTGTAGTTATCATTGGCCGGGAAATGTCAGACAATTGCGCAATGCTATTTATCGGGCACTAACTCAGTTTGAAGGTCACCAGTTACGCCCTCAGGATATTCAGTTACCTGAATTAGAGACAGAGGTTGCATTCAGTGACGATATTTTGTCAGGCTCTTTGGATGAAATTAGTAAACGTTTTGAACGTTCTGTACTCATTCGCCTTTACCGTCATTATCCAAGCACCCGAAAACTGGCTAAACGGCTAGGAGTTTCTCACACAGCCATCGCGAATAAATTACGTGAATATAGTTTAAGCGGGAAAAAACAGATGGCCGAACATGAAGATGATGAGTAGTTTTCATCAAATTAGCTGTTGTTAAGTATTAGCTCCATCAAATATTTTATCTGATGGGGCCAATTTTTGGACTTCATAAATGAAAGGATTACCTGGTGATTATTCGCTGTTTGAACTTACGGGAGGAATGTAAGCCGTAAAGGTGTTTGGTCGGGTTTAAAATAATACAGAGACTCGTCATGTCTTTATAGTCGACGCTTTTATCTGCGTTATTAGTTCTGTTATAGACAATGGGCGTTCTGATAGTTTTATTTTCAAAGTACGGTCAATTATATGTAAAAATGATGAAGAATATCCCGCAGGACAAAGCTTACTCAATGGCAGATAGTTATCTTCAATATTTCGCACAATACTGACTGGGGGAGGGGTTCCGACAATCAAGGTATGCAATACCGCTCCTAGAGAGTAAATATCTGTCCAAGGACCTTGTTGCCCTTCTTCGTTGACGGTGTATTGCTCAACAGCCGTAAATCCAGGACTTATGGTCACTTCCTTTTCATCTGACAAACGTTCCGTTGCTTTTCTGGCAGAGCCTAAATCAAGTAATATGGGTAACTGATCATCTTGAATAAGAATATTATCCAGAGAAATATCACAGTGCAGATATCCTGCTTGGTGGAGCGTATCGATAGCATCAAGCAAAGGAAACAACATATTATAAATCCAATTCTGATTGATGATCTTCGGGCATTTCGTTTGTAATTTTTTTAATGTTATCCCACTGTAAAATGGAGTTGCAATATAAGCAGTACTATTTTGTTGCCAGAAACGCAGAAAGCGTGGCAGGCAGGGGTGATTAAAACAGGACATCAAATGGGCTTCATGCATAAAATTATGTAGCCCGACCTGAAATCTCTTTTTGAGACTTGCTCTGCGTAGATTTAGCTTTAGATCCTGACGACGTACAACAAGAATAGAAGGCATATATTCTTTAATAGCCATAGTGCATCTCAGTCGGTGATTCCATGCACGATATACAATACTGAATCCCCCTTCGCCAATGACTTCTTCAATTTTAAATTCGTTGAAACAATACCCTATAGGAAGTGTATGAGATAGAGAAAACTCGCCATTTGAGTAGTTATTATGAGTATTCTGCATAATGAATGTTCTCCTGAACACAGATCTAATTTGTGTATTGAAACTCACCTTGCTCGAACGATACCTGTAGGTGAAACATCATCCTTCACCATAGTCAGGATGTACCTTTCCATGTAATTCATATTACTAATTTGAATGAACTATTTCATATAGTTAATTGCTTTTCAATTAAATTATATTGATATTAATTTTATTTATAGAAATGACTGTCAAATAATAAAATAATGAATTTAAGAAATAGGTGGTTTTTAATATTTTGATTTGAAATTATTTTTTATGGGGGATATTAGGTTGTATGATTTCTGTGTATTTTGTCAGTTATCATTACTGAAATGAGGATTTTTTTGGTGTACTGATAAAATAAGTTGGCGGCAACTACAAATAGCTCGCCGCCAAGAAAATAAATTTTATCTATAAAACAATTGGTTTGCCATGTTGGAAAACAAAAGTAATTTTATTTTATTTTAGTATTGATAATGCGCTGTCATAGTCAGGTTCATTGGTGATTTCATCAACTAGCTGGCTATAAATAACCTGATTATTTTCATCCAAGACAACAACGGCACGTGCAGTTAACCCAACTAATGGGCCTTGGCTTATCGCAACACCGTAATCTTCGTGAAATTTACCACCACGTAATGTAGAAAGCATCACCACATTTGACAAACCTTCAGCACCACAGAAACGGGATTGTGCAAAAGGTAAGTCTGCTGAAATGCAAAGCACGACAGTATTATTCAGTTCGCTGGCAACTTGATTGAATTTACGGACGGATGTGGCACAAACACCGGTATCAATACTTGGGAAAATATTGAGTACTTTTCTTTTTCCTGCGTACTGGCTCAGTGTCACATCGGCGAGATCTTTAGCTACCAGTGAGAATTCTTTTGTTGTTTGGCCTACCTGTGGAAAATCTCCATTAATGGTGATATCGCTACCTTGAAACTTGACTGTTTGTGTCATGGTTTTTATTCCTTGATTAAGTAAACTGCATTATCAGTGTAAAGGAAGAGTGCGATCTTGCCCACCAAAATAGACGCGATATTCAGAAATACTCTGCCTTCCTTTAGTTAACAATGTTTTATAATTTATTCTTAGGATAATTTTTAGACTCACAAGGCAAAAATTCATGCATAATTTTAAGTTGCTTCCCTCTGTATTGCTGATGACTGGACTTTCTTTTTCTGTTTCTGCCGCTAATGTACCTATTGGAACTCAACTTGACGGCCGTCAGGAACTGGTTCGTCAATTGAAAGATGAACCTGCATCATTGGATCCTATTAAATCCTTTGGCTTGACAGAAGCACAGGTGCTGCGTGACCTGCTTGAAGGATTGGTGAATCAGGATGTTTATGGAGAGCCCATCCCTGGCGTTGCTATTGATTGGAAGACAACAGACAACCAGACGTGGGTATTTACGTTACGGCAGAATGCACACTGGTCTAACGGTGACAAGGTCACGGCATCTGATTTTGTTTATAGCTGGCGGAGGTTGGTTAATCCTGCTAATGCATCCTCTTTTTCTTGGTTTGCGGCTTTATCAGGCATTCAGAATGCACAGGAAATTATTGATGGCAAATTACCATCAGAAAAGTTGGGAGTGGAAGCGATTGATCCATATACATTAAAAGTCAGCCTAGATCGTCCTGTTCCTTATTTTCCTAATATGACAACCAATTTTAGTCTTTATCCCGTTCATAAACAGAGTGTTGACAAATATGGGAATGATTGGACAAGGGTCGGTCATTTGGTTGGTAATGGCGCATTTATGCTTACGGGACGTGTTGTAAATGAAAAAATTGTTCTGACACCAAATCCTTATTATTGGGACCATAAAAGTACTGTATTGAAAAAAGTCACTTTTTTACCTATCAATCAGGAATCCCACGCGACCAAGCGTTATTTGGCAGGGGATTTGGATATTACTGAATCTTTCCCTAAAAATAGGTATCAGAAACTATTGCGGGATATCCCAGGAGAAGTATTCACGCCGGATCAACTAGGTACGTATTATTACGCATTCAATACACAGCGGGCACCCACCAATGATATTCGCGTTAGGCGAGCGCTTTCCATGACGATAGATAGGAAACTGATTGCAGGAAAAATCTTGGGAACGAACGAAAAACCTGCATGGCGCTTTACACCTGATGTCACTGCTGGATTCCAGCCAGAAAAAAGCCAGCATGAAGTTTTAACCCAACAGGAATTGGATGATCAGGCGAGAACATTACTGAAAGAGGCCGGATATGGCTTCGGTAATCCATTAAAACTTTCCCTGCTTTATAACAACTTAGAAAATAACCAACGGATCGCTATTGCAATAAGTTCAGAGTGGAAAAAGAAACTGGGTGTTGAGGTGAAATTAGTTAATCAGGAATGGAAAACCTATGTTGATAATCGTAACACCGGTAATTTTGATGTCGTCAGAGCATCTTGGACTGGGGATTACAATGAGCCATCAAGTTTTTTATCTCTTTTGACTTCAACGCATAGTGGCAATCTCGCTAAATTCCACAATTCTGCCTATGACACATTGCTAAAAGAAGCTAGTCAGGAAACTGATGAAATGGCGAGAAACCGTGATTACAATCAGGCAGAAAAAATAATTACCGAACAAGCGCCAATTGCTCCGATTTATCAATATACCAATGGCCGATTGATCAAATCATGGCTAAAAGGATACCCGATCACCAATCCTGAAGACGTGGCCTATAGTCATAGTATGTACATCATCAAGCACTAAAAAGGAGCAGATGTGGAAACGATTTATGGCTCAGTTTTTAAAGATTCCGACGCTGTGTATTCCTGCCAGTTGAATGGCAAGGGAGGTATCATGGCATTTGGGGAAAACGAAGCCGCAACAGCAGAACAGCCATTCTGGCAGCACCTTGATTATAAAAATCAGGCTAGCCAGCGATGGATCATGGGTACGGCTTTGCTGCCGACCTCAGTGAAAGAAGGGTTGTCAGGTGAAAGTATCCGACCAAAAGTGCTTCGCACTGGCGAAGGCACGATGATCACCTTGCGGACAGTTAATCGCAATGAAAATGCACGTCCTGATCACTTGGTCTCGTTCCGCATCTATATCAATGACAGAATGATTATTTCCAGCCGTCACCGGAAAGTTCGTTGTATCGATCAAGCCATGGATGATTTACATAATGGCGTTGGTGCCAAAAGTACGGGTCATTGGCTGGTTGAAATAGCCGGGGCCATTACCGATGAAATGAACGATTTTATTGAAGAGCTACATGATAGCCTAATAGGTTTTGAGGACGATATTCTGGAGCAGAAAGTCCCCGGACGCGGAGAATTAGTGTTATTACGTAAACAATTAATCGTTTTGCGTCGGTATATGGCACCACAGCGTGATGTATTCCTGCGTTTGGCCAGTGAACGGCTACCTTGGATGAATGATGAGGATCGTCGTCTGATGCAGGAGATCGCTGATCGTCTCGGGCGGGGGCTAGATGATCTTGATGGCAGTATAGCGAGGACAGCAGTCCTTGCAGATGAAATATCGTCTATGATGGCGGATGCGATGAATCGCCGCATTTATATGATGTCTTTGTTGACGATGGTATTCCTGCCAACGACCTTTTTGACAGGTTTGTTTGGCGTTAACCTTGGTGGAATACCTGGCAATGAGTATCGGTTTGGATTCGGCATATTCTGTCTCTTACTATTCATACTGATAACTATTTTTGCTTGGTGGTTAAGACGAACCAAATGGTTATAGGGAACTAAATAAAAATGTAAGAGACATATGGCGATTTAATAGTTTACTATCCTCAAACTGGCTGTTATCGCAAAATAGAACGGTTAATGTTATCTGGTTTGAGATATATCAATAATTAGATCCTACAATTAAGGCACTATAGCCTTCGCAGGTGAATACAACGTTGGGTGATGAACGTTGTGCTCCATAATTGTAGTTTTTCTCAAATTGAGTTTTGTACAGAATAATTGATTAATTATTGCCGATGTCAGTTTTTACATCGGCTATTTTTTTCGCTATTTTATTTCGACCACATCCAGACGATCTGCTTGAAAATCAAGTTGGTCATCTGATTCAACGGCTGGCTGCGAGGGCAGTTCTTCACGATCAAAGGCCAAATCCCCACCATCAATCACTTCACTGCCATGAGTAATATTCTTGAAATCGAACAGATTAAAATCGCTGAGATGTGATGGAACCACATTTTGCACGGCACGAAACATAGTTTCGATTCGTCCTGGATAACGTTTGTCCCAGTCACGCAGCAGATCCTTAATGACCTGACGCTGTAAGTTGGGTTGCGAGCCGCACAGATTACAAGGAATGATCGGGAACGCTCTGGCCTCGGCATAACGTTCAATGTCCTTCTCCCGGCAATAGGCAAGTGGGCGGATAACAATATGCTTGCCATCATCGCTGATCAATTTAGGAGGCATACCTTTTAACTTACCGCCATAGAACATATTCAAAAATACGGTCTGCAAGATATCATCGCGGTGATGGCCCAGAGCTATTTTGGTCGCCCCTAACTCAGTTGCCGTGCGGTACAAAATACCACGACGAAGGCGAGAGCAGAGCGAACAAGTCGTTTTCCCTTCAGGGATCTTCTCTTTTACAATACCGTAAGTGTTCTCTTCGACAATCTTATACTCAATGCCCAGCTCTTCCAGATAGGCTGGCAGGATATGTTCAGGGAATCCTGGCTGCTTTTGATCCAGATTCACTGCCACCAGAGAGAAATTAACTGGTGCACTTTTTTGCAGGTTCTGCAAAATGGATAGAAGCGTATAGCTATCTTTTCCACCAGAAAGGCAGACCATAATACGATCGCCTTCTTCGATCATTTTGAAATCTGCAATGGCCTGACCCGCGTCACGACGCAGGCGTTTTTGTAATTTATTGAAATTATATTGATTTTTATGGTTATTCATTTCTGATTGTTCTTTACTTTTTTGGTTGCCTGTTTAGCAATGGATTGAAAGACCTTTAAAAAACTGAAATCAGTTTATTATGGCGGATAACATAAAAAAGGAAACAATGATAGAGGATGAAAAGGGATTATCAATCAGAGTTGGCAAAAAAGTCTTCCAGATAAGCATGGCTTAGGGTTTATGAAAAGTTTGGTAATAAAAATCTTTTTTTCGTTAATTAGGTTTTGGGAAGCTTTCTCTTCTTTGCTTCCCATTACCACACCACAACCTGATAGTATGTGGTTTTACACTGCATCGAGCTGCCAGTTCCTGAGTTTTGATATAGGGTGATTCCGCTTCTGATGGATTATACAAATATTTATTAAATATTTGTATAATAACCACATATTAAATATGTACCAAGTTTTGGTAAACCTGTTTTCAAAAGCACTGGTCATTGATTTGTTGCTTGGTTTGTGAGCATTATTATGAAATAAGAGACAAAAATATCTAATGTATCGGTTATACAGTGGGAGAAAAAATGTTTTTGCAACGTAGGCTCGTTTTGGGCAGCTTTTTTCTGATGGGATGGGTATTAGCGGGTTGCAGTGGGCAACAAACTGATCATTCATCTAAACGCCATAAAAATTATCAGTATTCTGATCTGGGAATCAATCTGAGTGAAAATGCCAGTATGAACTGTTTTGATGCAGGGGGAATTCTCGCGAGGGCAATACAGATTAATGGAAATCAAACGCCGGTTTGCCAATTAGCGAATGGGCGGCGCTGTGATGAACGAGCCTTGTTGGATGGTGGCTGTACGTCTATTTGAGTTTTCTGATTGTCAAAAATAACCCACAATTATTGTAAACACACCGACGGCGATGTTGGAGTCTGTGTTTGCTATTTTGTACGATATTTTTTCTTAAGAAACAGCCCGTAAGGGCTGTTTCTTTTTATCGTGGTGCAATTATTCCTGATATCTCGGAAGTTCGTTAAACTGATAACAATAAATAACTTTTTGCAATTAAGTTATGTTTTCAGTTCTTACCCCGGATAATAAAAAACTGACTGATCAGAACCAAAACACCCACTACCAAATAAGCAGCAAAAATACCAATTAACCATTGTGGCATATCCAGAGTCAGAAATGACCACTGTTTCACCGAACAATCACCAGTGGCTTGAAACACAGAAGGCAGCCATTCATTCAAGGGTAGCCATGACGGGAATCTGACAAAAAATTCGCAGGTATTAAAAGGGGTAGGATGGAGCTGCATCATGGTATGATCCCACGCCAGTTGTAATCCCTGCCACCCACTATACAGCCATAGCAGGATTGCCAGCCAACGTAGTGGCGTTTTTGGTGTAATGGCACCGAGCAGAGCCGCTCCCAAAATGCCAAATAGTGCAATCCGCTCATAAATACACATCACACAGGGCTGTAACTTCATCACATGTTGAAAATAAAGTGCTGTCAATTCCAATATAAGAGCTGTTAACGCCATCAGTAACCATGCGCTTCGCCCTTGTGAACTCTGTTTTAAAAATCGAAACATTTTTCTGTTTATCCCATAGTTTAAATTTAACTATAAATGATGGCTCATTTTGCCGTTTTAAAAACCATAAAAAAATAAAATTAATCACATTATCTTTTTAAAAAGGGGCAATAAAAAACCGGACAGTGCACATTTCCACCATCCGGTTGAGTTTGAGGTAAATTACGGAGCAATTAAAGCGGAGTGATCAGACCGAGTTTCATCAGATACTCAGTCGCTGGAACAAGCCAGAATTCCACACTCAACAAGCCGACCAAGGTCATTACAATGGTATAAGGCAGCGCCATCACCACCATGCGGCCATAAGACAGACGAATCAATGGAGACAGGGCAGATGTCAGTAAGAATAAAAATGCGGCTTGTCCATTTGGTGTTGCCACTGACGGTAAGTTTGTGCCTGTATTGATAGCTACTGCCAGAAATTCATATTGTTGCTGTGAAATTAAACCATTCTTCAAGGCAATTAGCGCTTCATTAATGTAAACCGTACCTACGAATACGTTGTCAGAAACGGCAGAAAGCAATCCATTGAACAAATAGAATAATGACAATTGTGAGGCTGGCGAAGATTGCAGCACATATTGAATAAATGGTGTAAATAATTGCTGATCAATAATCACGGCAACGACAGAGAAAAAGACGGTTAACAGTGCAGTAAACGGAAGAGCTTCTTCGAACGCTTTACCTAAATCATGCTCTTCGGTGATACCGCAGAATGCCGTAGCCAGAATGATTACCGACAGACCAATCAGCCCGACCTCTGCTAAATGGAAAGCCAGTGCCAAAATCAGCCAGATACCAATTAATGCCTGAACGGCAAGTTGAGTTTTTTCCTGCCGAGTGCGTTTTTCACTGGTTTTTTTATCGTAATCTTCTAAAACCGAACGAACATGAACGGGTAATTCAGCGCCGTAACCAAATAATTTAAAATGCTCGACCAGCAAGCAGACCAGCAGACCACAGACAAATACCGGTATGGTGACAGGAGACATACGAATAAAGAACGTTACGAAATCCCAGCCAACGTGTTTAGCAATAATCAGGTTTTGTGGCTCGCCCACCATGGTCATCACACCACCCAAAGCTGTACCGATACCTGCATGCATCATCAGGCTGCGCAGAAATGCCCGGAATTGTTCCAGAGTCTGCTTCTTATCTTCGCCGTCAATAAACTGATCATCGTTCAGGTCAGAGTTGTTATTTTGGCTGGCGGAAAGGAAATGGTGATAAATGGAGTAAAACCCTACCGAGACACTGATAACGACGGCAATAACGGTCAAGGCATCGAGAAACGCAGACAAAAAGGCACTCGCCAGGCAAAACGCGAGTGACAGCATTTTTTTAGAGCGAATAGTTAACAGTAGCTTCGTGAAAACAAATAGTAGCAGTTGCTTCATGAAATAAATGCCAGCAACCATGAAAATCAACAGCAAAATAACTTCGAGATTGTTGGAAATTTCATGACTTATTTGTTTTGGCGAAGTCATCCCGATGATGACCGCTTCAATAGCGAGTAATCCTCCGGGTTGTAAAGGGTAACATTTTAACGCCATTGCCAACGTGAAAATAAACTCGACAACGAGCATCCACCCTGCAACGAAGGGATTGACAAAGAAAAAAACCAGTGGATTGATAATAAGAAAAACAATGATAGCCAATTTGTACCAATCCGGCGAGTTGCCGAGAAAGTTTTTCACCACTGCATGTCGAATACTGATTTCCATTATTATAAATATTCCTCTTTGTGGATACATGGGACAAATCTAAAGAGTCATAGTACGCTCTAAACGATAGCAATTTAAGGGTATCAGAACATAATTAATCAGCGAATAATTCCATTTTTTATGATTCCTTTCACTCTTTCGCTGTTTATTTACTATGTAACTATGTCGTTCAGACGCGTTCTGGTATGATCGATGATTATTATTAGCTAAGAAAATTGCTTTGGAATAGTTAAAATATGGTAATTAAGGCTCAAAGCCCTGCGGGTTTCGCGGAAGAGTATATCATTGAAAGCATTTGGAATAATCGCTTTCCACCAGGTTCCATGCTGCCAGCAGAGCGTGAATTATCTGAGTTGATCGGTGTTACCCGTACTACTTTACGTGAAGTGTTGCAGCGCCTTGCCCGTGATGGCTGGTTGACTATTCAGCATGGAAAGCCAACAAAGGTCAATAACTTCTGGGAAACATCTGGTCTTAATATTCTGGAGACGCTGGCACGGCTTGATCATGATCGCGTTCCCCAGTTAATTGATAATCTACTGGCGGTTCGTACCAATATCGCCGCGATTTTTATTCGTACTGCATTTAGACATAATCCTGAAAAATCATTGGAAGTATTGGCAGAAAAAGAGAGTGTGGAAGATACCGCCGAATCTTTCAGTGCCGTGGATTATGATATTTTTCGTGGGCTGGCTTTTGCGTCAGGAAATCCAATTTACGGTTTGATTATCAATGGATTAAGAGGGCTTTATACCCGCGTTGGCCGCTATTATTTCTCAAATCCTGATGCCCGTATGCTGGCACTGAATTTCTATCAGCAATTGAGTACGATGTGTCGGGAACAATCCTATGACAAAATCATGGATTGTGTGCGTAGTTATGGTAAAGAAAGTGGAACCATTTGGCATGACATGCAAAGTGTTATGCTGAATGATTTAACAGAAGCACGTCACAGCTGATCACATTTCATTTCTAATTTCTGTTTTTTTATCTGCCATCACATTCTAAAAGCGTACTAGCTTAGTTAGTGCGCTCTTTTACATTAGGTTGTTTTTCCATCTTATTCACACCCCGGTATTTTTATTTTTCAATTGATGTTGAAAATTTACGCAAACTGTAAAATTCAATTTTTTAAATTATTATTCTGCCTAATTGTTCTTGCTTGGATATTTAATTCTGAATATTTTGGTTTGACAATAATTTAATGAAATTTGGAGTTGTAAATTTTATGTTTCTTTTTTCCGTGAAAATCACTTAACAGGTAGTGAAATAAGATAATTATCAGTATTAAATTTTTATTTAATTTATTGAATTAATTTGATTTTTATTAATTTTTGATCGAAATTAGAATGACGATATTATCAATATTTTGTAATAAAAATGTGATTCAAATCCTAAAATTAAATTAATGGTGTTGTAGTCTATTATTCTATATTGGCTTTTTATATTCAGCATATTATGCTTGCACATATTACTCATATCAACAGGGGGCAGAATGAAAGTCCTTATTTTAGGCGGTGGCGTTATTGGTGTCACCAGTGCGTGGTATTTGGCACAGGAAGGTCATGAAGTGACTGTGGTTGATCGCCAGGATAGTGCCGCTGAAGAAACGAGTGCAGGTAACGCCGGTCAGATCTCACCGGGATATGCAACGCCATGGGGAGCACCGGGGATACCACTGAAAGCAGTAAAATGGATGTTTCAACGCCATGCACCACTGGCTATTCGCCCTGATGGTTCACTATTTCAGCTACGCTGGATGTGGCAAATGCTGCGCAACTGTGATGCTGACCATTACGCCATGAATAAAAGCAGGATGGTGCGATTGGCGGAATATAGCCGTGATTGCATTAAACAGTTAAGGGCAGATACTGGCATCCAATATGAAGGGCGTCAGGGAGGAACTCTGCAATTATTTAGAACTGCCAGACAGTTTGATAATGCCGCCAATGATATCGCAGTATTGGAACAAGAAGGTGTTCCTTACCAATTATTGACCGCAGAACAACTGGCATCAGTGGAGCCTGCACTTGCCCATGTTTCCCATAAATTGACAGGTGGGTTACAACTGCCGAATGATGAAACGGGTGATTGTCAGATATTTACCAAAGCGCTGGCAAAAATGGCAGAAGAGGCGGGAGTCAAGTTTGTGTTTAGCAATCAGGTTAAACAGATTCTGGTGGATGGAAACAAAATCACGGGTATCCGGTGTGATGGTGGCATCATGACGGCGGATAACTATGTGGTGGCGATGGGGTCTTATTCTACCAACATACTGAAAGAATTCGTTAAAATCCCCGTTTATCCGCTGAAAGGCTATTCTCTGACGATGCCGATTATGGATGAAGCAAGAGCGCCAACCTCAACTGTACTGGATGAAACTTACAAGATAGCTATTACTCGTTTTGATAACCGTATTCGCGTTGGTGGCATGGCAGAAATGGTCGGTTTCAATATGAATGTACCGAATAATCGCTGTGAAACGTTAAAAATGGTTGTGCAGGATCTCTACCACAGCGGTGGCAATATTGCTGAAGCTGCATTTTGGACGGGGCTACGCCCAATGACGCCAGATGGTACTCCTATCGTCGGCCCAACCAAATATAGTAATCTCTATTTAAACACAGGACATGGAACGCTAGGCTGGACGATGGCCTGTGGTTCAGGGAAGTTATTGTCTGATTTAATTTCTGGCAAGACGCCGGAAATCGCGGCAGATGATCTCTCGGTATTTAGATATATCAATGGATTCAATACAAAAGTGCTTCGAGTGAAGCATCGTTTACATACTGCATAAATTATAAGGGGTCGTCATGCCACGTCCTATTTTGGCGACGATCCATCTCGATGCATTCCGCCATAACTTGGCGGTTATCCGCCAGAAAGTCGGTGACAGCAAAATCTGGTCAGTAGTGAAAGCTAATGCATATGGGCATGGATTGGACAGAATATGGCAGTCACTCATGCAAACGGATGGATTCGCGCTGCTTGATATGAATGAAGCTATTTATTTAAGGGAACACGGGTGGCAAGGGCCAATCCTGTTATTGGAAGGTTTTTTCAAACTTTCGGATTTGCAGCTCATTGATCAATATGGCCTGACAACTACAGTGCATAGTTACTGGCAACTCAAGGCAATAGAAGAAGCCAGACTGAATAACCCCATTGATATCTATTTGAAAATCAATAGCGGAATGAATCGGCTGGGTTTTACCCCCGAAGAATATTCACAAGTGGTCTCAATGGCGAATTGCATAAAAAATATCAAGTCAGTCACGTTGATGACTCATTTTGCTAATTCAGATAATGAGATTGGTATTGATGAGCAATTTGCGGTTGTTGAATGTCTGAAAATGGACTTACTTCCTCGCTGTCTAGCCAATTCTGGTGCAGTTTTGTGGCATCCGAAGACACATGGTGATTGGGTTAGGCCGGGTATCATCCTGTATGGTGCATCCCCGAGTGGAAAATGGCGTGATATTGCTGATGTGGGTTTGAAACCAGCGATGAGTTTACACAGTGAAATCATTGCGGTTCATGACCTACCCAAAGGGGCAAAAATTGGCTACGGCAGCCGTTATACAACCCAGTATCCTACCCGTATAGGTACGGTGGCATGTGGTTATGCTGATGGTTATCCAAGGCACGCCTCAACGGGTACCCCCATCCTTGTTGGTGGTGTCCGTACACAGTTACTGGGTGCCATATCGATGGATATGATGACGGTTGATTTGACGCCGTGTCCACAAACAGAAATAGGTAGTACCGTGGAGTTATGGGGGGAAAACTTGCCAGTGGATGAAGTGGCCGAATCCGCAGGAACCATTGGTTATGAACTGCTCTGTGCTTTAGCTATACGTGTTCCGGTAGTTGTTAACTGATCTTATCTCTTTCAGGCATTTTTCCGTACCGAAATTTGGAATAATGCCTGTATTTTTTTATAACATCAGCAAAATTAATATTCAGATAATATCTAAGTGTGACGTTGTCACTTGATGATTTTTAACCAATGGTAACATCAAGCTGCCAGTTCCGGATTTTATGCATATAGTGCGATTAAATTAAAAATCATTATCAATTGCTTGGCAATAAATCACCGGATACATACACTTTATGCCTGATTTCACAACAATTTGTCTGACAGGAAATAACTTATAATGACTAATAAGGTGTTTATTGCAGTAGTGGGGCTTTGCCTGTCTTCTTCTGTGGCATATGCTGGCGAATGGTCTATTGGGTTGTCGGCATTGTATGAAGCTAAACCTTACAAGGGATTGAAAACAAAAGATAAGATACTGCCGGTTCCCATGGTATCTTATGAGAGTGAAAACTTTTATTTTCAGACTCTGGCGGCAGGTTATTACCTCTGGAACCAGCCAAAGGATAAGCTTTCTGTAGATCTATTCTATGCTCCACGAGCTTTCCACCCCAAGGATAGTACAGATGAGCAGATGAAAAAACTGGATCGTCGTCGTGACACGGTTATGGGTGGTTTCACTTATAAACATCATGAAGACTGGGGGAGCCTGCGTGCCTCATTAGCTGCCGATATACTGGGCGAAAGTAACGGTATCAGTGCTGATTTCGCCTACTTATATAGTTTCAAGCAAAACGGCTGGTTATTGGAACCAGGGATAGGCATTGTCTGGGATAGCAAAAAACAGAACCGTTATAGTTATGGCATCAAAAAGAACGAATCTGTTCGCAGCGGTCTGGCTGAATATACACCGGGCGATAGCTGGAGTCCTTATCTTGAATTATCTGGTTATTATACCTTCGATAATAATTGGACTGCTTTCATGATGGGGCGTGTAGAACATTTACCAAGCGAAGTGAAAAACAGCCCGATGACCAATCGCTCATACTCCGGTACTATCTGGTCGGGTATTACTTATACTTTCTGACAGATGTTGTTTATGTCAAGAAAGATGAAAAGCTGAACTCTTCAAGATAGTCATAGCAAAATAGTCATGACAGAGTTCAGCTTATCGTTTATTTCCATCAAGGATTTTTACGGCAACGGATAACCACAGAAAGCCTGGCAGGGTTGTTATTTCTGGATAGTTGTGGGGAGTTGATACATGCAGTTTCGATGCAAACCATATTCTTGTAACCTTCTTTACTCATATCTTTCATACTGCTGGAAAGTTCGGCACCGGGATTCCAGCAAACTACATCACTATGGTGATAATGGTGAATTTCAATAGTTCGTTTCCACGGTGTATCACTGAGTAGACTGAAATCTTCTGGTTCAGTATAAATGCGGTCAATTCGTCCTTTAAAAGTCAGATCTTGGTGAACGTACTGTTTTTTATCGGCAACGGTATCGATAAAGTGAGCACCAAGCCCGCTGACACGGATTTGATTGACATCACTGATATTAAAGTAAGAGTGGAGAGCACATGTTGTTTGATATTCTCCGTGAGACTCCAGCTCTATTTCGCAGGTTTCCCCTAACTTAAAACGGGCAATGAGTGTGAACTCGTGCGGCCATAACTTATGTGTCTCGGCATTATCTTGTAGTGTAAATGTCAAGATCACGCCGTTTTCATTTTCATGGTGTGCCCTGAATTCCCAAGGTAAGATCCGTGCAAAACCGTGACTGGGAGCGCTTGTCGAACCAAACCAGGGCCAACAGATGGGAATGCCACCACGAATGGCTGTACCTGTATTAAATTCAGTGTTATCGCTTAACCATAATACAGGTTTTTCACCACTGGGCTGCCATGTAATAAGATGTGCCCCCTGAATACTGATTGCGCCGCGTACTTTTGGGTGTGACAGAACAATCAACGGAAATCCTTCAATATTTCGCTGGCTAATATAAGGAGATATTTGTTCTACAATCGGTAATGAGAAAATTTTATCAAGCATCTGTCATGACCTTATGTAAACCTGAGTTGGTGGTTGACTAGGAACAAGAATAGCTCAATGTTTTTAAGAGATAAATCGGAATAGATAAAAATAAAGCCGCCTGTTTAAGGTGGCTTTATGAACGTGGATGCGATGCTATTCAATTATTTAGAGATATGAGCAACCAGATCCAGAACTTTGTTAGAGTAACCCGTTTCGTTATCATACCAAGAAACTAGTTTCACAAAGTTATCGTTCAGCGCAATACCTGCTTTTGCATCAAATACAGAAGTCAGTTTTTCGCCGTTGAAATCAGTGGAAACAACATCATCTTCGGTGTAACCCAGAATACCTTTCAGTTCGCCTTCTGAGGCTTCTTTAATTGCATCACAGATTTCTTTGTAAGTTGCTGGCTTAGCCAAACGAGCAGTCAGGTCAACAACAGAAACGTTAGGAGTAGGAACACGGAAAGACATACCTGTCAGTTTGCCGTTCAGTTCTGGGATAACTTTACCTACAGCTTTCGCGGCACCAGTAGAAGATGGGATGATGTTTTGTGCTGCACCACGGCCACCACGCCAGTCTTTTGCTGATGGGCCATCAACAGTTTTCTGAGTTGCAGTTGTTGCGTGAACAGTGGTCATCAGACCTTCAACGATACCGAATTTGTCATTGATAACTTTAGCCAGTGGAGCAAGGCAGTTGGTTGTGCAAGATGCGTTGGAAACGATCTCTTGACCGGCATAGGCGTTGTGGTTGACACCCATAACGAACATTGGCGTGTCGTCTTTGGATGGGCCAGTCAGAACAACTTTTTTCGCGCCAGCAGCGATGTGCTTACGTGCAGTTTCGTCGGTCAGGAAAATACCGGTTGCTTCCGCAACAACATCAACACCCACTTCGTTCCATTTCAGGTTAGCTGGGTCTCTTTCAGATGTAACGCGGATGGTCTTGCCGTTAACAACCAGCTGACCATTTTTAACTTCAACAGTACCGTTGAAGCGGCCATGGGTTGAATCGTATTTCAGCATGTAAGCCATGTACTCTGCATCCAGCAGATCATTGATAGCAACGATTTCGATGTCTGAACGCTCTTGTGCGGCACGGAAAACAATACGGCCGATACGACCAAAACCGTTAATACCTACTTTGATAGTCATAGTATTCCACCAGCTATTTTTTAGTGAATTAAAAGTTGTTTCTAAAGTTACCAAAATCTTGTCAACCGTCAAGCGGAATCGTGTCAACAATTGAAAAAATCAATTTAGAAATCACTATCTGAACGCTTGTTAGACAGCCAAGACAACTCTACGCCTTCCATTATCGGGGCATAAGTAGATATTTAAAGTTGCTATCGGTTAGATATGTGAGACTTATCACAATTAGTAGAGCAAATTGCGATGTTGAATGGGTTAGAATGCTTCTCAACATTTTTATGTTGATTTTTTGTTGTTTTCGATGCTTTTTTATTGAAAATATTGGCCTTAAAAGGTGGTTGCTATGGCTAAAACTAAAAATACTTCCCTTTTTATAGAACAGCTTAGTGAAATTCAGCGCTATGTTACGCAAAAAGCAGGAACCGAACCGCCATTTTCAGGAAAACTACTGCATAACAAAAAAAGTGGCATTTATCACTGCCTGTGCTGCCGTCAGCCATTATTTATTTCTGACACTAAATTTGATTCTGGCTGTGGATGGCCAAGCTTTTACCAGCCGTTCAATGATAAATCCATCAATTGTATTGATGATTATTCTCACAACATGCATCGAATAGAAGTGCGTTGCAGTCACTGTCAGGCACATTTAGGGCATGTTTTTCCTGATGGCCCCAAACCGACAGGAGAGCGTTTTTGCATCAATTCTGCGGCACTGCGCTTCATTGACGAGGAAACTGGGGATGAAACAGAAGGTTAGCTTTGTTACTGGGCCTGTTTTTTGACAAAACAGCAACGTAAATCAGTAATTAAAGAAGAAACGATTCAGCATAATGTACGTAGCCGTAAGGAAATATCGATGAAGTTGGATGATTTACTTTCCGCCATGACACCTGAAATTTATCAGAGATTGGTTCAGGCTGTTGAATTAGGCAAGTGGCAGGATGGTGTACCGCTAACGCCGGAACAGAAAGAGCACAGTTTACAGATGGTGATGCTTTGGCAAGCCAAGCATAACCACGATCCTGAACATATGACGATTGGTACGGATGGCCAAATTACCATAAAAAGTAAACAAGAGTTGAAGGTCATGTTCCAGTCAGAAATGGTCGTGAAACCACAGCCAGAAGAATGAAGAAATAACCTCGTCTTGTGCAGTGATACGACGAGGTTATATTCTGAAATATTATGTCCAGAAGTATTTATTGGTTGCCGGTTTAAAAAAGTGTTGTTAATTCATGCAGTGGGATTAGCTTAGCGCCTTTAGTTGCCATTTCCTTAAGTGCTTTCAGGCTGTCATTATCCTGAAGATTGACGCCACGACAACCATCAGTAATCACGTAGGTTTCATAACCTTGTTCCAGTGCATCCAGTACTGTAAATTTTACGCAGTAATCTGTAGCGATACCCGACATAATCAGTCGTTGAATATTTTGCTCCGCCAGCCACCCATGTAGCCGGGTTGCGCTCTTATGGTCATTATCAAAAAAGGCACTGTAGCTGTCTATCTGCGGATTTTCACCCTTACGGAAAATTTCTTGAATAGCGGATTGATTCAACGCAGGATGAAAATCTGCGCCCGATTGCCCTTGTACACAATGAACGGGCCACCATATTTGAGGAATGCCATTGAGCAACCCAGATTCTCCAACAGGCTGACAGGCATTGACTGCAAAACTCATATGATTGGCGGGATGCCAGTCCTGACTTGCGATAATAGTAATATTGTTTTTCTGGCAGAGGCTGATAGCCTTATTCGCTATTGCGATGACCTCTTCACTCTCTTTGACTGCCAGTGCTCCCCCTGAGCAGAAGTCATTTTGCAGGTCGATAAGTAATAATGCTGTTTTCATTATACCTCCGATTTCTTTTTCTATTATTTATCTGAATAGCTCAATTCGCCACGTAGATTCTGTTGCATAAGGTGGCGGATCTCTTCGGATTCATAGGGCTGGCTCAATAAATAGTGCAATTTGGTCAGGGTGGCTTCAAAAGTCATATCATAGCCACTGATTACACCTGATGTAGCCAGAGCGTGGCCGGTTGCATAACCTTTCATGTTGACGCGCCCAGAAATGCATTGTGTTAAATTGACCACGATAATACCCCGTTCAGTGGCTTCCCTTAAGATCTTCAATAAATCAGCACGTTGTGGAGCATTACCAACACCATAGGAGCGCAATATCAATGCCTTGACAGGTTGCATCAGGATATTTTCAACAACTTGGCTGGATAATCCCGGATAGATGGTCACAACACCAATAGGCTGTGATGTGATCTGGTGTACGGTAAACCCACCATGACTGGCAGGTATCGGGCTTGTATTGAACGTACGGATGTTGATCCCAGCTTCGATCAGTGGCTGACAGTTGGGGGATGAGAAGGCTTCAAAGCCATCAGCATGGGCTTTAATTGTTCGGTTCCCGCGAAACAGTTTATTGCTGAAAAATAAACCGACCTCGTTGATGGGATAGTTAGCAGCTAGATACAGAGCATTAAGTAAATTTGTCTGACCATCAGAACGCAGAGCTTCCAGTGGAATTTGTGACCCTGTCACGATCACAGGCTTTTTAAGATTTTCAAACATGAAAGAGAGTGCTGCTGCGGTAAAAGCCATGGTGTCTGTACCATGCAGGATCACAAAGCCATCGTAGTCATGGTAATTCTGGTAGATATCGTTGGCGATAATTCCCCAGTCGTTTGGACTCATATCAGAAGAATCAATCAGAGGTTGGTGTTCACGGATTGTAAAGGTTGGCATTTCTGGACGGTGAAACTCCGGCATCTGTGAGAGTTGTCGTTGTAAATGACCAGAAACAGGGATGTAGCCATTAGGGGAGCGCTGCATTCCAATTGTGCCGCCAGTGTAAACAACGTAAATAGATTTCTTCTGCATGTTAACGCCTCAATAAAAATACTCAGCCGGATTATAGGGAGTATATGGAATAAAAAAAGCCTGATGTAAGGATCAGGCTTTAAATTTGGTGATATTGTCTGACGTTACTTCTAGCGGATATCTGCACAGTTCAGGCAGAACGTATAGATATTCTGAGGATCATTCATACGGTTATAAAATACAGCTTGCTGCTTCATATCTTGCGCAATTTGGGCAATTGGAGCCGGCAGCATTGATTGCAGGGTATTTGGCAACAGTGCTTGTGCTGATGAGGAAAACTCCAGCATGAGTTTTTCAGAGAATGAGAGTTCTGGTTGCATCCAATTCAATGATACTGTTTTGATACCAGCCAATTGAGCAGCTTTATTGACTGCATCATCAAAGTCACCTAACTGATCGACCAGACCATTTTTCTTGGCATCACTGCCACTCCAGACTCGACCCTGAGCGATTTCTTTAATTTCGTTCTGTGTCTTCTGGCGAGATTGTGCGACCAATTCGATAAATTTATGATAGCCACTTTCAATAGACAGTTGCATAACATCAGAAAACATAGGGTTTATTCCTTTGGTAACTGAAATGTCTGCCAGCGGATACGTTGAAATACCGTCTGTATTTACACCAAGATAATTTAAGCCTTTTTCGTAAGTATTGAGAACACCAAAAACACCGATAGAGCCTGTCAGCGTATTTTTGTCAGCGATGATGTAGTTAGCTGGGGTTGAAATCCAATAACCCCCTGAGGCAGCAAGTCCACCCATGGACACAACAATCGGTTTTTGATTTTCTTTAACAGTATGACCTTCTTTATTTTTTACTGTTGTGCCTTCACGGATAGCGACGAGTTCACTGCGGATAAGTTCAGATGCACTGATACTACCACCGGGGCTGTTCACGCGTAACACAATGGCTTTTATATTTGGATTCAACCGTGCCTCGCGAAGTTGTTCCGCTATGGTATCACCACCCGCTATGCCTTCTGATTGTCTGCCATCCATGATTGCACCTTCGGCAATAATTACGGCAATGTTGCTATTGCTTTGATCAGAATTTTTGATTGGCTGCTGTGCGATATAATCATAGAGGCTGATGTAATTGAAATGTTTGTTTTTCTCATCCCAACCAAATTTGTTGCTTAATTCTGTTTCAATAACATTCCGAGGTTTAATTTCGTCAACTAACTTATTTTTTGCAGCGTACAGTGCACTATCTCCACCCGCTTGACGGAATTCTTCAATAAACTGGGTAGGTTCCGGCAGCACTCTAACGGCAGGGATTTTTCTGTTAACTGCAATCGTATTGCGGTAATTGTTCCAAAGTTCATTCAGCCAGAGACTATCTGCTTGGCGTGCTTCTTCTGACATATTGTCCCGTGTCATTGGCTCTACCGCTGATTTATATGTGCCGACACGGAAAATATGGGTGGAAACTTTCAGACTGTCCAATAATGACTTGTAATACAGATGATTGGTTGAGAAACCATGAAGAGACACTGCTCCATGTGGAGAAAGGTACACTTTATTGGCATAGCTGGCTAAATAATATTGTGGTTGGCTATAACTATCACTGATGGCGATAACGGTTTTACCAGCTGCCTTAAACTCATTGATAGCCTTACCAATATATTGCATGGAGGGCTGATCGGCACCGAGAAAATTATCCAGTTTTAAGACCATACCAGTAATTTTAGCGTCATGTTTTGCCCGTCGAATACTGTCAACAATGTCGAACAGAGACGTTTCCTGTGAGCTGCTACTAGACACGCCGATAAGATCCCGGCCAAATTGATCTAATGGACTGCGGGCGGAGACTTGATCCACAACAATACCAGACAGATCAACATATAAGGCTCCGCGATAATCATCAACGGATTTGGATTGTTGCTGATAAACTAGAACACCAGTAGCTACTACAATAACTAGTAGGATAAAAATCAGATTTGAAATAAGTTGGCGAGCGAAATTTAGCAGTTTCCAACTCCATTTAAATAATGCTGTTATAAACTTCCATAAAATACGCATGTCGTCTCCAAGTATGAGAGCAAATAGGGTTATCCTAATCAGCTAATCCGTAAATGTCAGCCGGAAATCACAGGAATGACTGAAAAAATAGTTTCTGTACTTTCATTTAGTAACGAATAAACAGAGAATGTTGAGCCGTGACAGATTATCTTATTCAGGAGAAAATTATGAATGCTTTGGAACTTTTATTAAATCGTCGTTCAGCTTCACGTTTGACCACGCCCGCTCCCGAAGGAAATGAGCTGGAGTATATTCTGGCAGCAGGGATGAGAGCGCCAGATCATGGGGCATTGCGTCCTTGGCATTTTGTCGTCATGCAGGGCGAGGGTATTGATAAATTCAGTAAATTGTTGGAAAAATCAGCGATTGAGAATGCTTTGGGCCAAGAAGTTGAGGAAAAAGCGAGAAATGCACCTTATCGTGCACCCATGGTTATCACTGTTATCGCCAAAGTTGTTGAAAATACGAAAATACCTGCATGGGAGCAAGTCGTAGCGGCTGGTTGTGCGGTACATGCCATGCAAATGGCGGCTGTGGCTCAGGGGTTTGGTGGAATATGGCGTTCAGGATCATGGACAGAAGATCCCGTTGTCAAAGCAGGTCTGGGATGTGGAGAGAATGATAAAATCGTCGGGTTCCTCTATTTGGGAACACCTGTACTCAAAGCACCTGAAAAAGTAGCATTACCGGATTTGACTAACTTTGTTAGTTACTTCTAAGTGAAATCAGCTATGCCAACTGAAATCCGTCTGACTCAGTATAGTCATGGTGCTGGGTGTGGCTGTAAAATCTCACCCAAAGTGCTGGAGACTATTCTGCGCAGTGAGTGGCCAAAATTTTTCGACCCAAATCTGCTGGTGGGAAACGAAACCCGTGACGATGCTGCCGTATACGATATCGGCAATGGTACTGGTATCATCAGTACCACGGATTTCTTCATGCCTATTGTCGATGACCCATTTGATTTTGGCCGCATTGCAGGCACTAATGCCATCAGTGATATCTATGCGATGGGCGGAAAGCCAGTCAGGCGATTGCGATTTTGGGCTGGCCAACTGCTAAACTATTCCCAGAAATCGCGCAAAAAGTTATTGAAGGAGATCGGGCCGTATGTAAATTGACAGTTATGGACATTTGATTGGGGAGATGACAGCGCGTCAGCGCCATCTCTTGTGTGATCCACAAACTTCGGGTGGTTTATTGCTGGCAGTACTGCCAGATGCCGTGGAAGAGGCGAAAGCCATTGCACGAAGCCACAACATTGATTTAATTGCCATTGGTGAACTGACTGAACCACACTCAGACAGGGCATTGATTGAAGTTATTGAATAAAATTCCATGCGTCTTTTTATTGCAGAAAAACCCAGCCTCGCGCGAGCTATTGCAGATATTTTGCCGAAACCCCATCGTCGGGGGGATGGGTTTATCGAATGCGGTAACAACCAATTTGTGACTTGGTGTGTAGGCCATCTATTAGAGCAGGCCGAGCCAGATACCTACGATAGCCGTTATGCGCGTTGGGTCTTGTCTGATTTACCGATCATTCCTGAAAAATGGCGGTTGAAGCCACGGGCTGCTGTGGCTAAACAGCTCAACACGATTAAATCCCTTCTGGAAAAAGCGGACGAAGTTATTCACGCAGGTGACCCTGATCGCGAAGGGCAGTTACTGGTGGACGAAGTGCTGGATTTTCTGAATCTTAGGGATGATAAAAAACAGAACGTCCAGCGCTGTCTGATTAATGACCTGAACCCTCAGGCGGTAATCAAGGCGGTTGAACGTCTGAGAAGTAATCGGGAATTCATTCCCCTGTGTGTTTCCGCACTCGCCAGAGCCAGAGCCGACTGGCTCTATGGCATTAACATGACCCGTGCTTATACATTATTGGGGCAGAATGCTGGCTATCAGGGAGTGTTATCTGTCGGACGTGTCCAGACACCGGTTTTGGGACTGGTTGTTCGTCGTGACGAAGAAATAGAGCACTTTGTGCCGAAAGATTTCTTTGAAGTTAAGGCGTACATTGTTACGCCAAACGAGGAACAATTTACGGCCTTATGGCAGCCTAGTGAATCCTGCATTGATTTTCAAGATGAAGAAGGACGGCTCATACACCAGCCATTGGCAGAGCATGTAGTGGCTCGTATTACGGGCCAGCCTGCTTATGTTACTGCCTATCAGGATAAGCGGGAATCAGAAACGGCACCGTTGCCATTTTCTCTTTCTTCTTTGCAGATTGAAGCGGCCAAGCGTTTTGGTTTAAGTGCTCAGAATGTACTGGATATCTGTCAGCGACTTTATGAAACCCATAAACTGATCACCTATCCGCGTTCTGATTGCCGTTATTTGCCTGAAGAGCATTTCGTCGGGCGTCATGCTGTCTTGAATGCCATTTCGATACATTCTTCTGATTTACTTCCGCAGGATGCACTGGAGAGTGATAAGAAGAATCGTTGCTGGGATGATAAGAAAGTTGATGCACACCATGCGATTGTTCCGACTGCTCGAAGCAGCCAAGTCAATTTGACAGAAAATGAAAGGCAAATTTATGGTTTGATTGCCAGACAGTATCTGATGCAGTTTTTACCTGATGCGGTATTCCGTAAATGTACGATTGAACTTGATATTGCGGGTGGCAAATTCATTGCTAAAGCGCGTTTTCTGGCCGAAGCAGGTTGGAGAACTCTTCTTGGCAACAAGGAGCGGGATGAGGAAAATGAAGGCACTCCATTGCCTGTTGTTGCCAAGGGGGATGAGCTTTTGTGTGAAAAAGGGGAAGTGGTGGAAAGGCAGACTCAACCGCCGCGCCCTTTTAGCGATGCGACTTTACTATCTGCTATGACAGGTATTGCACGATTTGTACAGGATAAGTCACTGAAGAAGGTGCTACGTGCGACGGATGGATTAGGTACAGAGGCAACAAGAGCCGGTATTATTGAACTGCTGTTCAAACGGGAATTCTTGTACAAAAAAGGGCGTAATATTCATGCAACACCTGCTGGACGAGCACTTATTCATGTATTGCCGGATATGGCAGTATTACCGGATATGACTGCACATTGGGAATCCAAATTAACGCAGATCAGTGAGAAACAGTTTCGTTATCAGGATTTTATGCTGCCCCTTCAGGAAACATTACAGCAGTTAATCTGGCAGGCGAAGCAGTATCGGAACTTGAAAGCTTTTAGGGACTTGCCTCCTGTTCCTATGAAAGGCAAAAAAGGGAAAACAAAACAGGTAAAAAAGGGCAAAGAAAAAGTGAATAAAACGGAGTAAGAGTAACCAGAATGAAAACACAGCACCGTTATTGAAGGTGCTGTGTTTTCATGTCTGAAAACTATATTCCAAACTCCGCCCAGACCGGTGCATGATCAGATGGTTTTTCCATGCTGCGGATAGCGTAATCTATGCCAGAAGAGAGGCACCGTTCTGCCAATGGGCGGCTGGCAAGCAGCAAATCAATGCGCAGCCCTCGATTATCATCAAACCCTTTTGAGCGATAGTCAAACCAAGAGAACTGGTCACTGGCTTCTGGATGCTGTGCCCGGAATGTGTCGATTAAGCCCCAGTCTTTAAGACGTCCCATCCATTCTCTTTCTTCCGGTAAAAAGGAACACTTCCCCGTTTTTAACCAGCGTTTCTGGTTATTTTCTCCGATCCCAATATCGAGATCAGTTGGGCTGATATTCATATCACCCATAATGAGAATATGTGAATCTGGAGATTGGTTTTTTTCCAGATAGCGATTCAGGTCCTGATAAAATTTTTCTTTTGCTGGAAACTTAACCGGATGTTCACGGCTTTCGCCTTGAGGAAAGTAACCGTTGATTATGGTCATTAAGCCTTGCGGCGTTTCGATATCAGCCATGATGATGCGCCTCTGTGCGTCATCATCATCAGTAGGAAAGCCTTTACGAACAGTAACGGGTTGCTGACGGGTGAGCAGGGCAACACCGTAGTGGGATTTTTGGCCGTGATAGAAGATGTGGTAACCAAGTTTGCTAACTTCTTCTAAAGGAAACATTTCATCATGAACTTTTGTTTCCTGCAATCCGATAACATCTGGTTGGTGCTGTTCAACGATGGCAGCAAGTTGGTGAGGACGCGCCCGCAGGCCATTAATATTGAATGAGACAAATTTCATATCGTTATAATCACCATTAGAATAAGCTGTTTTTCAATGTTAACAGATATAAATAAGAATGTAACTATTTATTAAATAATAATTTTTGGCTGATTACTTGGATATTTAGCTATTTTACTCCTATATGACATACTATACTGAATATAATACTCTCATTACCTGAAATTTTGAGTGAGTAATCGTTTTAAATAATGAAAACCATAGAATTAATAAATGGTAAGTTAATGGATGAATAACGGTCTGTTAGTTATAATTGGTTATATTCAACATTTGATATTATAATTTTTGAAAGTGTTTTTATTTTATAAATTTATTTTGTGTCACGCATTACAAAAAATAATTAATGAAAAAGTAGAAGAGTTAATCAATCTCTGATAGAAAATTAAACGTGTAGGTCATGCTTATATTTATTAATGGCTTACAATCACGGTGGAATATTCATCATGCTATAGATGAATAATATAGTTCATCTAAACCGCATTATTGCATCAGGGACTGGTATTTTTATATAAATGCCATTTGAAAAACATTTGTTTTTATTGTACAAAATTATACCTTCATAATATCAAGTTTGATTTAGCGGTTACCTGATGAGAAGGCCATTTCAAGGAAATTATTTTAGCCACAAGTTACATAGGAACGGTGAATTATGTTTTTTTCTCGTAAATTAGAAGCATTCATGGCGGTGGTGGAAATGGGTTCTTTAAGCAAAGCGGCAAGAGTGATGAACCGTACTACTCCCCCAGTCGCTAAATCAATTAAAGACTTCGAAGCGACGTTAGGAAAGCGCTTATTTAAAAGGGAGAAGTTTGGGATGATTCTGACCAAAGACGGAGTGGAACTATATAATGACCTAAAAGAACTTTATTTGAAAGAGAAAGAAATTACAAAGAAACACATCAGCGGGAGTATTTGTAATGTTGTAAATATATACCATGATTGGGGTAAGAAAAAGCATCTAATTTCGCTTTATAAAGCAGCAGACAGAAATAATGCTCAAGTTAATATATTACGCTTCAGTTATGATAACATCGATGAAATAGTTGACTATGAGGGCAATACGATAATTTTAAGCTCAGAAAAAGTACTCAGTGATCGATTCAGCCTTGTCCGAAAAATTGAAGGACCAAATTTAGGGATCTGCTGCCGTAAGGAATTATTGGATGAGGTTCACGGCGACTTTACTCAATTGCTGAAAAAGAGAACATGGTTATGTGACCCAGTACTCTATAAAGGTAATTTGATAAAGAATTTAGAAGAAGAAATGATAAAAAATGGAGAGAAAGTCAATATACGGCAAATGGATAGTATCGAGTGCTGTCTTAATTTTATTCAGTCAACAGATTATATCTTTATTACAGATTCCCACTCTGGTGCATTGGAAGAGGGAGAAAGCTTAGGCTTTATTCCAATATCACGAACTGATGCAGTTAATCAGTGTTATGTCTACAAATCAAAATCTCATTCAAGTGTGTTAAATCGCTTTATAGACTCTGTTAGCGATATGGAGTAATCAGATTGCATAAGCGGAGTGAAATATCATACCCAAACTCCGCTCTTGGTGCTTATTCAAATACGCTAATTTTGTAATATTCATCTGCTCTTTGAGCGAATTACTTGTTCTTTCCCCATGCGGACACCTGTTGATTGTGGCAGTTGATGAAAGTAACAGAACATCTATTTGATGGTGTGGGGGAAGGATAATTCGTTACTTCTTTCCCCTTCCTACGGATCAACGAGTTTCGCATATTGTTATCTTACTTCACATACTGTTATTTCGCTGTGATTAATTCGAGCCTTGATCGAAGGTTTTTAGCTTACTCAAAGTGGGAATTTATTGACTTTTGGATTTATTGGATATTAAGAATATTTCTTGGATGGTGGTGGGGGAAGGATTCGAACCTTCGAAGTCTGTGACGGCAGATTTACAGTCTGCTCCCTTTGGCCGCTCGGGAACCCCACCAAATTTTTAAATTGTATGCTATCGTTGACAGCGGACGGCATAATATCAGATAAGCCGCCGCTGTAAAGTAGATAATTGAAAATAAAGTATCAAATGCTGATTTTTTAAACTTGATGCTCAAATCCCGTTCCATCAGGTCAGATCATCAACAGCAATAAGTACCTGACAGATAAAAAATACTTTATCTTTTATCAGAGAATAACAGTACGATTACCATACACAAAAACCCGCTGAGAAAAGACCCAGTGCAATGCCTGACTCAGCACATTTTTTTCAACATCCAATCCTGCGCGCTTCATCTCCTCGGCAGTATAGGTATGATCCACATTTATCACATCCTGTGTGATGATTGGGCCTTCATCCAAGTTATCATTCACATAATGTGCAGTAGCACCTATTATTTTGACGCCACGCTCATAAGCCTGATGATAGGGGCGGGCACCAATAAAAGCAGGCAAGAATGAATGGTGAATGTTGATGATTTGGTTCGGATAATGCTGAACAAATGCTGGCGTCAAGACACGCATATACTTAGCGAGTACAACATAATCGGGTTTATATTGTTCGATTTGAACCATCAATGCTTCGTCATGTTGTTCTCGGGTTAAACCATCATGACTAATGTAGTGGAACGGAATATCAAATTGTTCCACCAAGTGTTGCAGGATCGTATGGTTGCCGATAACGGCAGCAATCTCGACATCCAATCCGCCATAAGCGCTTTTTACTAAGATGTCACCGATACAATGAGCTTCTTTTGTCACCATAATGACAATACGGCGACGACCTGCTGTATTTAATTCACGGTTTGAACCCGCAGGCAAGGCATCATCCAAATCGGCTAGAAATGTTTCATCATTGAAAATACCTTCCAGCTCTGTGCGCATAAAAAAACGGCCAGTACGATGATCTACAAATTCATTATTTTGAACAATATTCAATTGATGCTTGTAGCAAATGTTCGTGATCTTTGCGATTAATCCTTTGGCATCAGGACAGATTGTACGCAAGATTTTTTTTTGTATGTTTGCGTTTTGCATGGATTACATGATCCTTAAAGGTTCTTCACTGTGTGTGAGTTGTTGTGTTTGATATTTGGATATTGATCTAGCCACAGCACTTTTTGTATTTTTTGCCTGAACCACATGGACAAGGACTATTACGGCCTGTTTGGGGACGTATGCCATCTAAATAAAACCAATGCCGGTCAATGCGCAAAAAACGGGAGCGCTCATGGATCAATTGTCTATCTTGCTTTCCTTGCTCAATAAAGCAGGCTGAAAATTCGACATAGGCTTCGTTATTATGTTGCCCTTCACTTGTCTCAATAACATTTAGACCTAGCCACTGTACACTCGCAAAACTTTGTTCTATTTCAGAACGCCAGCTTTCAGCTTGACAATCCGGGTGCCAAGTTGCGATGAGATAATCTGCATTTTTTGTTGCATAAGCACTATATCTGGAACGCATCAAAGATTCGGCATCTGGAGCGGAGTGGTGATTTTCAAGATAGGGGCCGCAGCAATGTACGAAAAGAGAGTCGCTGCCACAAGGGCATATTTTTGTCAAAATAACTCCAGTTGTTTAAATAGTTGCTGTTAATATGACCGATACTGCAAAGATATGTAAGAGTACAAATAGTAATGACCTATTGGACTATCATTGGCTGATGATACCCGAATATGGGTAATAGCCGCAATGCTTGGTAAGGGGCTACTGTTGTGGAAAAGGTATTGCAGGATAAGAGGATATTAGTTGTAGAGGATGAACCCGTTTTTTGCTCCTTATTAACAGATTACCTAAACTCTCTGGGTGCGATAACGATGTGTGCATCAAATGGAGAAATGGCATTACAGATGGTTGATAGAGAGATAAAACCTGAACTCATTTTCTGCGATTTAAGCATGCCTATTATGGATGGCATTGAATTTATGAGCCATATGGCGATGAAGGGATTGACTATTCCCATCATTATTGTTTCCGCAACAAGTAAGATGACGGAGATAGATGATGCGCTGCGCCTTGGAGCTAAAGACATTCTGTTAAAGCCGATAGCCAATCTCAATGAGGTAAAGGAAATGGCTTTGGATTATTTACATCCGAAGGTATTTATGTCTGATGCGATAGAGCAAAACCGCCTGATTCAGGAACTGTCGAGACTAAAACAAAATACGGAATCAGTCTGGTGTTTATTAAAACAACTACAGCCACCGGTCTCCCAAACTATTGCTAACTGTAG